>JBMOFG010000032.1:0-10828 GCA_049314415.1 Polymorphobacter sp. | reverse complement strand
CCGGCTGGGCATTGCGCATTATGTGATCGATATGGAAGCGCGCTTTCGCGCCGCTGTGATGGACAGTTTTGCCGACAGCTATGCCCGCGGCCAGACCCCGGTGCCGTGCGTCGAATGCAACAAGACCGTCAAGTTTACCGATCTGCTCGCATTGGCGCAGGGGCTGGGCGCCGAAGCGCTGCTGACCGGTCATTATGTCCAGCGTATCGACGGCCCTGATGGCCCCGAACTGCATCGCGGTGCCGATCCGGCCAAGGATCAGAGCTATTTTCTGTGGACCACGACAAAGGCGCAGCTCGATTATCTGCGCTTCCCGCTCGGCGGTCTCGCCAAGGCGGTGGTGCGCGGCGAGGCCCAGCGCTTCGGCCTGGCTGTCGCTGCCAAGCCCGACAGCCAGGACATCTGTTTTGTCGGGGGCGGTGATTATGCCGCGGTTGTCGAAAAACTGCGTCCCGAACTGGCGACGCCGGGTGACATTGTCGATCTGGCCGGGCGCGCCATCGGCGGCCATGGCGGCATCCACCGTTTTACCGTCGGCCAGCGCCGCGGGCTCGATATCGGTGGCAGTCCTGAGCCCTTGTACGTCGTTGCAATCGATGCCGCTGCCAACCGCGTTATCGCCGGCCCGCGCGCCGCGCTGGCGGTAGCTGCGATGCGCGTCGAAGGCATGAATGCCCTTGCACCGCTGGCGGGGGCCGTAACGGTAAAGGTGCGATCGATGGCATCGCTAGCCGCCGGAGTCTGGAGCGACGACAATCTGGCCTTCGACAGCCCGCAATTCGGTGTCGCGCCGGGGCAGGCGGCGGTGGCTTACTGCGGCAGCCGGCTTTTGGGCGGTGCGACAATCGCTGCGACCCGGATGGCGATTGGGCCGGAACATCTGTCAATAATCTGACGCATACGTCACGGATTTGACGGATTGCGCGTCGGATTTTTGACACCGGCCGCACGTTCCGGCGGGTTTCCCCATGGTCGCGCGCAGTAACGGCAACTTGGCACAGTTGTTGCATATAATCGGGTATGAAACCCCTTGATCATCAGTTGCTGCCTGCCACGCCCCCAGACAGCCGCCGCTGCGATGCCGCACGGTTCGCCTGGTTGCCGGGGCTGGCGGCGATCGACACCGGCGATACCGCCCTGATCGACGATGCTTCGCGGCCGACCGGGCGGCACATCAGCCTGGCACCGGCGCGGCGCTCGGCGGCGATCCGCTTCGACAATCGGCTGGAACTCCACATTGCGCCCGCCGACCATGTGTTCGCGCTGGCGCTCATCGCCGCATTCGTTGCCCCGGCCGGCCGGCCCGCCGCTGCGGATGCGGCCAGTCGCGATCTGCTGGCGCTCGCCGGCCGGGTTGCCCCCAAAGATGTCTCCATCCTGATTGAAGGTGCCACCGGCACCGGCAAGGAGGGGCTGGCCCGCCTCCTCCACACCCTGTCCCCCGCCGCGACTGTCCCTTTGTCGCGGTCAACTGCGCCGCGCTCCCCGAAACCATGTTGGAAGCAACATTGTTCGGTCACGAGCGCGGCGCCTTTACCGGCGCGGTTGCCGCCGGGCTCGGGCTGTTTCGCGCTGCGCATGGCGGCACCTTGTTTCTCGATGAAGTCGCCGAACTGCCGCTGGCGCTGCAATCCAAGCTGCTGCGCGCCGTGCAGGAACGCGAGATCATGCCGGTCGGCGCCATCACGGCCCAGCCGGTCGATGTGCGCATCGTCGCCGCCGCCAACCGCGATCTGGCGGGCGAAGTCGCCGCCGGGCGGTTCCGTGCCGATCTGTTCTACCGGCTGGCGGTGTTCCCGCTGCGCACCCTGCCGCTGGCGCAGCGTCCTGCCGATATCACCGCAATCACCGCGCATTGGCTGCTGCAGGTCGGGCAGGGGCAATTGCCCTGGCCGACCCCGCGCGCGCTGGCGACGCTGGCGGCGCATGATTGGCCGGGCAATGTCCGCGAGCTTGGCAATGTCATCGACCGGGCGCTGATATTGTCGGACATGCCGGTGATCGACAGCGAGCATCTGGTATTCGACCGGCTGGCCGGCGGTGAGCCGCCGTCGCCGCTGCCGGGCCAGGTGCGCCATCATGAAGCCCGGGTGATCCGCGATGCCATCGCCAACAGCCGCAGCCGCCGCGCCGCCGCGCAGCGCCTGGGCATCAGCGAACGCACCCTGCGTTACAAGCTGGCGGCAATGAACGTGGGTCTCAGCGATGCGGGGAATCGCGACCTCCAGACCCGCAGCCGGGTGCAATAGCCATGGTGTCGCCGGTGGACACACGCTCGGTGCTGGCGCTGCGCGCGCAGATACTGCAGCGCAGCACCAGCCTGTCGCAGCTTGCCGCTGGCGCCGCGCTGCAGCCGTCGTCGCTCGCCGGCGAGGCGCCATCGCCCCTTGCGGCGCCACGCTTTGATACCGCCATGGCGGCGGCGCTGAAATCGGTCAGCGCGGTGCAGGACAGCGCCAATATTGCATCGGCGGCCTATGAACGCGGCGACAGCCATGATCTCGCCAGCGTGATGATCGCCCGGCAAAAGGCCTCGATTGCCTTTGAAGCGACGCTGCAGGTCCGCAACAAGTTGCTGACGGCCTATAAGGACGTGATGAGCATGCCGCTGTGATGCGCGGCGGAGTCATCTGATGGCCGAAGCGACAGGCCTGGCGCTTGGCGATCGGCTCGATGTCGGCAGCTTGCCGGCGCGCGCACGCGGCCTGATCGACAGCCCTGCCGTGCAGCGCGCCCGTCCGGCGTTGCTTACCGGTGGCATCCTGCTGCTGCTTTTCCTGATCTGGCTGGCCGTGCGCAGCCCCGATTGGCGTCCGCTGTATGGCGAGATGTCGGACGGCGACAAATCCGCGGTGCTGGCGGCGCTGCAGGCCGGCAATTACACCACGCGGATCAACCCCGACAGCGGCAGCGTTGAAGTCGCCAGCGCCGATGTCGCGGCGGCGCGCATCCTGCTGGCCGGGCAGGGATTGCCCAAATCCGCCACGCCGCTCAATCCGGTGGGCGACATGCCGCTCGGCCTGTCGCGTGCGGTCGAGGCGGCGCGGCTGAAAAGCGCCGTCGCCATCGAACTGGCGGCCTCGATCAAGGCGATCGACGGCGTCCGCCAGGCCAGTGTCCAGATTGCCAGCCCCGAGCCGTCGGTGTTCGTGCGCGACAAGGTGCCCGCCAGCGCTTCGGTGTTCATCACGCTGGCGCCCGGCCGCACCCTCAGCGAAGCCCAGGTGCGCGCAATCGTCTGGCTGGTCAGTTCATCCGTTGCCGGCCTGTCGGCCGACAAAGTCAGTGTGATCGATCAGTCGGGCGCGCTGCTGTCATCGGGCGGCAGCGCCGCCGAGGCCGCGCAACTCGGCTATCAGGGCAAGGTCGAGGCGATGGTTCGGCAACGGTTGGTCAAGTTGCTGACACCGTTGCTCGGGAGCGGCCGCTTCACCGCCGAAGTCGCCGCCGATGTCGATTACAGCGAGAATGAGGCGACTTCGGAACGCTATGCCCCCGATGGCAGCGTCCTGCGCAGCGAAAGCGCCAGCCGCGCCAGCGATCCGTCGCGCACGCCGGCCGGCGGCGTGCCGGGCGCCTTGACCAACACCGCCCCTGCCGGCGCGCAATTAACCGGCACACCGCCCCCCGGCGCGCCGCCCGCCGCCACGGTACCGCCGCCGATCACCAGCGAAACCACCAACCGCGCCTGGGAAATCGGCCGCGACATCTCGGTCACCCGGGCCGGCGCGCCACGCGTCAAGCGGCTGTCGGTGGCGGTGGTCATCGACACGGCGGCGCTGGCCAAGGCCACGCCACAGGATATCGCCGCCATTACCCGCATCGTGCGGGGCGCCATCGGCTATGACGCGGCGCGCGGCGATTTTGTCGAGGTGCAGTTGCGCCGTTTTGCGCCGCCCCCAGCCGAGCCGGTATTACCCTGGTTCCAGCAGCCGGCGGTCAGGGACAATGCTCCCTGGATTGGGATTGGCCTTGTCATCCTCATCGGCGGCGGCGTCCTTGGTTTTGTGATGCTGCGGCGGCGCAAACAGGCCCGTGCGGCGCTTGCCGGCAAGGCCAATATCGGGCCGGAGGGCGCGGTACCGCCGGTCGATGGCGGCGTGCTGACGCCGGCTGGCGCCCTGCAACTGGTCGATTACAGCGCCAAGCTGGGCACAACGCGCGGCATCGTCGACGATGATGCCGACCGTGCCACCGCCGTCGCCCGCCAGATGCTGGCTGCAACATGAGCGCGGTCACAGCCACGGGCCTGACCGGCGCGCAGAAATGCGCCATCCTCGTCCTGCTGCTCGAAGAGGCGCAGGCCGCCGAACTGCTGCGCCGTATGCCGCCTGCCGAAGTCCGCGCCGTCGGCGAAGCGATGCTGTCGGTCGCCGAAATCGAGCCGGCCGCGATTGATGCCGTACTCGACGAATTCATCGCCCGCAGCCATGGTGTATCGGCGCTCGACAGCCAGGGGCGGCAGGTCCGCGCCGTGCTGTCGCGGGCGCTGGGCCGGCCACGTGCCGCGCGGGTTATCGATCATCTCGGGCCGCCGGCTTCGACGCGGCGCTTTGCCGGGTTCGACTGGCTCGACACGCCGGCTATTGCCGCGCTGCTTGCCGATGAACATCCCCAGGCGGTCACCGTCGTGCTGGCGCATCTGCCCGAAGCCATCGCCGCCAGCGTGCTCGATGCGTTGCCCGCGCCGTTGCAAGCCGATCTGGTGCGCCGGCTCGCGACGCTCAGACCCGTCGCACCGGCGGTTATCGCCAGTCTCGAGGCGGATCTGGAGGCCAAGCTGGCCGCTGCCGAGCAGCCGGTGGGCGCGGCGGCGCTGGCCGGCGCCGATTTCACGGCGCGGCTGATCAAGCTGTCGTCGAACAAATCGGCGCTGCTGTCGGCGCTGGCGGTGGTCGATGAAGCGCTTGCCGGCGAAATCGCTGCGCAGCAGTTCGTCTTTGCCGATCTGAAGGCCCTGAGCACCAAGGACATGCAGCTGGTGCTGCGCGAGGCCGATCCGCAGACGCTGTCGGTGGCGATGAAGGGCGCCGACGACGAATTGCGCAGCCAGATCTTCGCCGCCATGTCGAGCCGCGCGGCCTCGCAATTGCAGGATGAACTCGCCGAGCGCGGTCCGATGAAGCGTGCCGAGGTGGAAGCAGCACAGCAGGCGATCTGCGTGCTGGTGCGGCGGTTGGGCGAGAGCGGCGCGGTGATGATGCCGGGGTCGGCAGGTGCCTATGTCTGAGACGCGCCTGCCGCCCGCCGCCGGTCTTGCCGGGCTGCTCGGTGCGCTGCAACCGCGTGTCGAGCCGCTATTGCCGCCGCCCGATCTTGACGCCATCCGTGCCGCCGGCTTTGCCGAAGGCCTTGCCCAGGGCGTCGCAACCGAACGCGCCGCGCTCGCGCCGCTGCACGCGCAACTGGCGGCAGCGTGCGACGCGCTGGCCGCGGCGGCAGTGATCGACGCCGAAGCGTTGCGCCCCCTGCTTGTCGCGGTGGTGCGGCAAGTGGCCGAAGCCGTGCTGGCGGCCGAACTGCGTCAGGACCCGGCCGTGCTCGAGGCGCTCGCCACAGCCGCGCTGGCAGCGATTGTGCCGGGGCAGGCGGCGACGCTGGCGGCCCATCCCGATACTTTGGCGGCGGTGCTGCCGCTGCTTCCCGTCGCTGCTCCCGTCTGCCCGGTACCCGATCCGGCGCTGGCCGCCGACCGGATTATCGTTTCGGGGCCCGATTTCATCATCGATACCAGCCTCGCTGCGCGCCTGTCCGACCTTTTGGGAGAATGTGGATGACCGTTACGACCGCGCTGGCCAGCGAATTGGCCCGGCTTGAATGGCCGCTGCTGCCGGTCCGTCGCGCCGGTCGGGTGACGGGGTTCGATGGTACCACCATCACTGCCGTCGGTATCGAAAGCCAGGTCGGCGCGCGCGCGCGCATCGGGCCACAAGCCCAGGCTGCCGAAGTCATCGGTTTCACCCAAGGGCAGGCGTTGTTGATGGGCCTGTCGCCGCTCATCGGGATCATGCCCGGCATGGCGGTCGAAACCGCCGGGGTCGAAACCGGGGTTGCCGTCGGGGCAGGACTGCTTGGCCGGGTCGTCGACGGGCTGGGGCGGCCGCTCGACGGGCGCGGGCCGCTGCGCGATGTGCCGTTGCAGCTGGCGCTGTCGGGTGACACGCTGGCGCCGGCGGCACGGGCGCGGGTGACGCTGCCGCTTCCCTGCGGCGTGCGCGCCATCGATGCGCTGCTGACGCTTGGGCGCGGGCAGCGCGTCGGCATCATGGCGGGCACCGGGGTCGGCAAATCGGTGCTGCTCGGTCAGATCGCGCGCTGGGCGCAGGCCGATGTCGTCGTCATGGCGCTGATCGGCGAACGTGGCCGGGAGATAACCGATTTCATCGAAACCGAACTGGCCGGGCCGGCCCGCAGCCGCACCGTCACGCTGGCGGTGCCGGCCGGCGACGCCCCCTTGCTGCGGGTGCGCGGCGCCCAGCGCGCCTTTGCCATCGCCGAAGGTTTCCGCCGGCAGGGCGCGCATGTGCTGGTTATCCTCGACAGCCTGTCGCGCATTGTCCATGGCGCCCGCGAAGTCGCGCTGGCGCGCGGCGAAAGCGCTGGCGCACGCGGCTATCCACCTTCGGCGCTGGCGCTGGTGTCGCAACTCGCCGAACGCGCCGGTGGCGACAGGGCCAGCGGCGGGGCCATTACCTGCATCGCCACGGTTCTGGCCGAGGGTGATCAGAGCGGCGACCCGGTTGTCGATGCGGCGCGCGGCGTGATGGACGGGCATATCCTGCTCAGCCGCAAGCTGGCGGGTGCCGGCATCTTCCCGGCAATCGACCTTGCCGCCTCGGCGAGCCGGGTGATGGTCGATGTCTGCGATCCCGAGCATCTGGCGGCGGCAGCGCGCTTCCGCCGCTTGTCGGCGCTGGTCGAGGACAATCGCGATCTGGTGCTGATGGGCGCTTATGTGCCGGGCAATGATGCCGAACTCGATTCGGCGCTGGCGCTGGCACCGCGGCTGGCGGCATTCCGCCAGCAACCGCGCAGCGAGCGCGCCGATTTTACCGCTGCGCGCGGCGCGCTCACCGAACTGGTGCCGGCATGACGCCGCCGACAATGCTCGACCGCTTGATCCGCGTCCGCGAGGTCCGCGCCCGGCTGGCCCTGGTGGCGCTGGGCCGGCTCGAAAGCCGGCGTCAGGCGGAAGCCGAACTTGACGCCCGGGTCCAGGCGCTGCTGACCGGCGGCGGCACCAGCCTTGGCCGGATCAATGCCGGTGCCGCCAATGCCCGCGCCGCCGCCGATGCGCTGCTGGGCCGGCTGGCCGATGATCTGGCGCGGCGGCTGGCGGTAGCCAACGCCGAACAGCGCCGCCTCGCCGATGCGCTGGTCCTGGCGCGCGCTGCTGTCGATGCCGCGGTCAACCGCCGCGCCGAACGGGCGCATGACGATGATTGACGCCCGGCCCGTTCTTGTCGCGGGTGCGCCGGTCCTGCCCGGCCTGACCGAGCCGTCCGCCGGCGATTCAGCGCCAGGCTTTGCCGCGCTGCTTGCCGCGGCGCTGCCGCCGGACGCGCCAACTGCATCCGGTGATGCGCTATCCGGGCTGCCACTGCTGCGGCCGCCACCGGTCACGATGGCCGTCATAGCAGCGTCGGACGATTTCCGGCCCGCCATTGCGACGCCATGGGCGCCCGGTGCGGCGGCAATCCCGCCCGGCAGCGCCATCGCCGGCATCCCGGCATCTGCAAACAGGGATGAAACCATGGCGTCGCTGCCGCTTGCCGGCGGTTCACAGGCATCGCTGGCGCCCCCGCTTCCGGCAGTGGCCAGCAATGCCCGCAAGGACGGCCCGGACGCGACGCCGAAGCCGCTTCCGATCGCGACGAACCGGCGCCTGTCGCCGCGCCGTCTGTGGCTGCCGTTGCGCCGACACTGCCGCTGCCACTGCAGCCCGGGCCATTGCAGCCCGGGCCATTGCTGCCGCCGGCCGCGCTCCGGGCCATGCCGCGCCGGGAGGGGGCACCGGCGGCAGGCGCGACGCTGCTCGCTGGCGCGACACTGCCCGCTGGCGCGCCGCCGCCTGTAATGATGCCGCTGCCGCCTGTGGGTGCAACTGTCACCCCGATCATTCCGGGCAGCGCCGCGACGGCCTTTGCCCGACTGGCACCGACGCCTCCTGGCCCCGAGGGCAAGGGCGAGGCTGGCGCCGCCGCTGTCGCTGTGGCTGGCCCCGTCGCCATGCCGGCGTTTGATGCTGCGGCACTGCCACCACGTCAGGCCCCACTGCCGCCAGCGGCCATAATTGCTGCGCCGCCAGCGGCCGCCCTCCCAGCAGTCCCGGCTACCCCGCCCGCGGCGGCGGCCCCGCTACCGCCGCCGCGCCCGCGTCTGTCGCCGCCGCGCTCTGAAGAGCCTTTGTCCGATGCTGTTCCGGTTGCCCGGGCTCCGGCACTGCCGCTGCCCGATCGGGCGCCGGCCATCGCCGCCGACCCGCTGCCCCGGGCGGCGGCCGCGGTGCCGCCACCGCTGACCATTGCCAGCGAGGCGCTGGGCCATGTCACCGTGGGTCTCGATGGCGGCCCGCAGGAACTGCGGCTGCGTTTCGATGCCGCCCCGCATGCTGCCGGGCTGATGGCCGCCGAAGCGCCGCGGCTCGTCGCCGATCTGGCGGCGCACGGGGTCCGGCTGCAGTCGCTCGATATCGGTGGGCAATCGCTCAACCCGTCATTCGGCCAGCAACAGGGTCAACACTATCAGGGCCAACACTATCAGGGCCAGCAACAGCCGGCGCCCCAGGGTCAATCCCGCCCGGCGCCGGTTGCAACCGCTTTCGCCGCCGCGCCCGATCCCCGGTTGCCCGCCACCTCGCCTTCCGACCGTTTTGCCTGAGGTTTACCCATGGACGCACCCGCACCCGATACCGGCAAGTCTGCCAAGCCTGCCAAATCTGCCAAGCCCAAGGGAAAGGCCGGCGGCATCATCCGCATCCTGTTGCTCGGCCTTGGCGTTGTTGTCGGCGCCGGCGCCGGCGGTTTTGGCGCCATTCTGGCGGCGGCCAAGCTCGGGATCGGCGGCGGCAGCGGCGGCGGCAACAGCCATGTCGAAGCGCCGCCGCCGGCGGCCCATGGCCCGGTCAGCTATGTCGAAATCGACAATGCCTTCACTTCCAATCTGGTCGATACCGGCCGCTACCTGCAATTGCGCATCGCGGTCTCGACGGCGGGGGGTGAACTGGTCACCAAGGCAATCGATTTGCACAAGCCGGCGTTGATCTCGACCGTGCTCGCCGTCCTTGGAGAACAGTCGGAAACCGACGTCGCCGACCGCGCCGCCAAGGACCGTTTGCGCGCCAAGCTCAAGCTGGCGATCAACAAGATGCTGCAGGAAAATGGCGAAAAACAAGGCGTGGAGGAGGTTTTCTTCACCAGCCTGGTCGTGCAATGACCGACCTGCGCATCAGTTCCGAACCCGATGTCGAGACGTCGCAACTGCAGCGTTTCCTGCCGCCGGTTGTGCGCCGGGCGGTTGCCGCCGACAGCGACACGGATGTGGATCTGCAGCCCATCACCCGGGCCATGGTGCGCGCGCTCAGCCAGTTGTTCGGCATGATGGTCAACGCCAGTCCCGGGCAGCCGCCGCCCGGCGCCGATGGTGCGCCGCCGCCGCGTGTGTCGACCAGCTTTGCCTGCGCGCTGGCCACGCTGCAACTCGGCGGTGACATCGAACAGCCGGTGGAAATCCTGCCCGCCAGCCTTGCCGTCGTGCGCCAGACACAGGTCATCACCGCCGTTCTTGATGACATTGCCGCCGATAGCTGGCCGCCGGCCTGCCGTGCTGCCGGGCTGGATTTCGATGTCAGTGTCGGGGTGATCATGGGCCATGTCCGGCTGCTTGCCCCGGCCGCAGCGGCTGTCGAGCCGCCGCCGTCTCCCGCGGTGCCGGGGCTGGCAGCGCGGCTGCTGGCGCTGCCGATGCGGCTGCGGGTGGAGCTTTCGGCGATGCCAGTGGCGGTACGTACCCTGTTGCCGCTGCGTCCCGGCACGGTCCTGCCGATCGATCCGCGCCGCCTGATGGCGCTGGTGATGGGCGACCATGCCATCGGTGAAGTGACACTCACCCCCATGCCCGACGGCCGGCAGGAAGCCGAAATCATCAGCATTGCGCTCGCCGTGTTGGAAGGAAAGCCATGACTAGCGTAACATCGGGGCCATTGCAGGGTGACGAATTCGAGTCTCAACCGGGCCCCGAAGCGGCGCCCGACCTTGGCGTCTTCGGCGCGATTGCGGTTCGGCTGTCGGTCGAGGTCGGCGCGATCAAGATGAGCCTGCGCGATGTGCTGGCGTTGCAGGTTGGCTCGGTCCACACCCTCGATCGCCGTCTCGACCAGCCGGTCGATGTGCTGATCAACGACCGGTTGATCGCGCGCGGCGAAATCGTCTCGATCGGCGATCATTTCGGGGTCAAATTGACCGAAATCGTGCCACAAGGCGACGCATGACGGCCGCCTGGCTCGACCGGCTGCGCGAACGCCTGCCCGGGCTCGGCTGGCCCGAGGCGGCGGCGCGTCACGCCCGGGTGCTGCAGGCGCTGCCGCTGGGGCCGGACAGCCGGCTGCTGGTGGTCGAATTCGCCGGCCGGCATGTGCTTGTCGGGCAAAGCCGTGCCGGGCTGGTGCGGCTGGCGCAAAGCGATGCGCCATGATCGGCGAACTGCTCGTCCAGACGATGCCTGTGCCGACCCTGTCGGCATCATTGCCCAGCCTGTCGTCCTCCTTGCTGATCCTGCTGCTCATGTCGGCGCTGACGCTGCTGCCGGCGGCGCTGCTGATGATGACCTG
>JBMOFG010000031.1:0-10855 GCA_049314415.1 Polymorphobacter sp. | reverse complement strand
ATTTCACCATCTGGACGATCTTGATATCGAGCGGCACCGTGTCGCCCGACAGCGCCCGTACCGCTGCGGTCATGCGCTTGACATAGCCGCCATGGTCGGCTCCGAACATGTCGACGAGCGCGCTATAGCCCCTTGTCAGCTTGTCCCAATGATAGGCGACGTCGCCGGCAAAATAGGTCCAGCTGCCATCGGACTTCTTGAGCGCGCGGTCGCTGTCATCGCCGAACTGGCTGGCGCGGAACAGCGTCTGCGGCCGCGGCTCCCAATCTTCGGCGGCTTCTCCCTTCGGCGCTTCGAGCACACCTTCATAGATCAGGCCCTTGGCGGCGAGCGTGTCGAGCGCTTCCTGCACGCGGCTGCCCAGCGAGGCTTCAGAGAAGAACACATCCTGTTCGATGCCGAGCAGTTTGAGATCGGCACGGATCCGCTCCATCATCAGGGCGACGGTGCGGGTGCGGAAAATCGCCAGCCAGTCGGCTTCAGGCTTGCCGACCATGGCATCGCCGAAGGCGGCGGCCAGCGCCTGCCCGACCGGTACCAGATAGTCGCCGGGGTAAAAGCCTTCGGGGATTTCGATCGTCTGCCCAAGCGCCTCGCGATAGCGCAGGTGCGCCGAGCGGGCGAGCGTGTCGACCTGGCCACCGGCATCGTTGATGTAATATTCGCGCGTCACGGCAAAGCCGGCATATTCGAGCGTGCTGGCCAGCGCATCGCCGACAACGGCACCGCGGCAATGCCCCATGTGCATCGGCCCCGTCGGATTGGCGCTGACATATTCGACATTGACCGACTTGCCGGCACCGAGCAGCGAGCGGCCATAATCGCTGCCCGCGGTGGCGATCGCGGCGATTTCGGCGCGCCAGACATCGCTGTGCAGCCGCAGGTTGAGAAAGCCCGGACCGGCGACTTCGGCACCGGCCACTTCGGCGACATCATTGAGCTTGGTCGCCAGCATGACGGCAATGTCGCGCGGCCGCAGGCCTGCCGCCTTGGCGAGCACCATCGCGGCATTGGTGGCAAGATCACCATGGCTGGCGTCGCGCGGCGGTTCGACCGCAACGGCGCGGGTATCAAGCCCGGCAGGCAGGTCACCCTGCGCCACCAGCGCGGCAAGGGCATCGGCAACATGGGCGGTGAAACGCGGATAGAGATTCAATTTCGGGTCCGGACTGGCAAGGGTTGCGTCACTCCTACCGCCCGGTGCCCGCAGCAACAATAGCCCTGCGTCGCACCCCGGCAGCACCGGGCCGCAAAATCAGGCCGCCGGCGGCGCACGGCCGGTGCGACGCCGGCGCGTCACGGGTTCGCGACCGGAACCACCGTCTGTTCGATCGCCCCGAAGATCGAATGATGGCGGTCGTCGAGCATTTCGATGCGCACGACATCGCCGGGCATCAGGAATGGCGTGACCGGGGCGCCACCAGTGATGGTTTCAACCATGCGGACTTCGGCGATGCAGCTGTAACCGCGCCCGCCGGCGCTGACATGGGTGCCCGGGCCACCATCGGCGCCGCGGTTCGACACAGTGCCCGAGCCGATAATGCTGCCGGCGGTGAGGCTGCGGGTTTTCGCCAGATGCGCGATCAGCGTGCCGAAATCGAAGGTCATGTCATGGCCGGCATCGGCGCGGCCAAAGGCCTGGCCGTTCAGATCAACATTCAACGTGCCGTGCAGCTTGCCATCGCGCCAGCGGTCACCCAGTGCGTCCGGGGTGACGAACACCGGCGACAGCGCCGACGCCGGCTTCGACTGGACAAAGCCGAAACCCTTGGCGAGTTCTTGCGCGATCAGGCCGCGCAACGACACGTCATTGACCAGCCCGACCAGCCGGATGGCGGCGAGCGCCTGTTCGCGCGTCGCGCCGCGCGGCACATCGCCGGTGACGACGATGATTTCGGCTTCGAGATCGAGGTCCCAGGCCGGATCACCAGCCGGAATGGCGTCGCGCGGCGACAGAAAATGGTCGCTGCCGCCCTGGTATATCAGCGGATCGGTCCGGAAACTGTCGGGCAGTTCGGCGCCGCGCGCCCGGCGCACCAGATCGACATGGTTCACATAGGCCGAGCCATCCGCCCATTGATAGGCGCGCGGCAGGGGTGCTGCGGCCTCGCGCTCGTGGAAACGGCTGTGCGGCACGGCATCATGCGCCAGGCTTTCGGCGACGCCCCGCAATATCGGTTCGGCATGCGCCCAATCATCGAGCGCGGCCTGCAGCGTGGGCCACATCGGCGGCGGTGCCGCGCACCAGGCAAGGTCTTCAGAGACAACCACGAGGCGGCCGTCACGGCCGGACTTGAGCGAGGCGAGTTTCATAAAACCATTGTGGACGCCGCCGCGCGAAGGAGCAAGGGGGCCTCCGGGACGTACAGCCGCAGGTTCCGGCATATCCGCTTGCGACCCGCAGCGCGTCGCCGGTCATCGCGGTCGGGCGGATCCTCAGGCGTCGAGGGTGAAATGAAACACCCGGCTGGGACCATCCTCGGGCAGCAGGTACAGGTCACGCCCTTCCATGGCCAAACCTTCGCCGGTAAATGCGCCGCCACGACCAAAGGGTCGCGCAAGCCCGACGGCGCCGCTGCGCAGTGTCCGCACGAGCTTCAGCGACGGCCAGTCGATCCAGTCGACGGTGCCGCTCCACAGCGTCCGCGATCCGCCCGCGACGAGCTGCCGGCCGACGAATTTCATGTCCTGATAGTGTGTCGAAGACGGGTTCGGCACGACCCGCGGCGGGGCGGGGCGGCCACGATCGAGCTGCTCCAGATCGAATATGTACAACAACCGGCTGTTCCAGTTGCCGGCCACGAGCGTGCGCCCCGACGCCGCCACACAGCCAAGATGGTCCGCAACCGTTATCTTCCGCCGAACCGTCAGGCTTTCGGCATCGATCTCGACCAGCACCGCCGAACTGTCCGGCCGATACTCCGCCACCGGCACCCAGATCGAACCACCCGAAATCGAGATCCCGCCGGGGTGAAAGCGCGCACCATCGCTCACGTCCAACCGCCGCCGGAACTTGCCCGTCGCGCGGTCGAACTGATGGAGCCAGGCTTTGCGGTTCACCTGATCGACCGAGGTCACCCAGATATGTCCGTCCGCGACTTCAAGCCCCTGGACGTGGAAAAGTTCGCCAGCAAGCTTGAGGGCGCCGCGGGGGCGCGCATGTTCGATCGCGCCGTCGAACTGGTCCGGCGCCGCTGCGACCGAAAAACTTGACAAGAGCAGGAGAACCACCGTCGCAGCCGGCCGTGCCATCTTGCGGATCATCTGTTTTGTCCTCCGAGTGGTCTTCGGGTCGGCGGACGCATTGCAGATTTGCGTGACAGAAAAATTGCCTGGCGTTGACGTTTTCAATATTTCTCCGCCGCATGCAGTTCACCGCGCTGGCCGCCGCCGTCTGGCGCGCTTGGCCGATGGATCGCTTCGTCCCGCTGGGAAAGGCCAATCGACGTGGCGGTTGGGGCCGTCAAGCCGTCAGATTGTCCTCCGAAATCGCGAACAGCGTCGCTGCGCCGCGCGTCACCGGGCCGGACAGGGCACCGACCTGCGGCAACACTTGTTCGGCATAGAAACGCGCTGTCGCAATCTTGGCCGTCAGGAAGGCCGGGTCGCCGCAGCTGGCCTTAAGCGCCGCCGCCGCGACCAGCGCCTGCCGCGCCAGCAGCCAGCCGCCGAGTGTCACCCCGATCATGCGCAGATACGGTGTCGCACCGGCGGCGACATCATCGGGGTTGTTGTTGCCGATCAACCACAGGGTCGCGCTGCGCGTCGCAGCCAGCGCATCGTCGAGCCAGGGGGCGAGGCCGGCGAGATCAGCATCAGCGCCAAGTTCGGCGATGGTATCGCCAATTTGCGCAAAGATTTCCTGCCAGTGCGCGCCGCCATCGGCGCCCAATTTGCGGCCGACAAGATCGAGCGCCTGGATGCCGTTGGTGCCTTCGTAGATCGGCGCGATGCGGGCGTCGCGGAGGAACTGGGCGGCGCCGGTTTCCTCGACATAGCCCATGCCGCCGAAGACCTGCAGCGCCAGCGAGGCGACCTCGACGCCGACATCGGTGGCCCAGGCCTTGGAAATGGGGGTGAGCAGATCGGCGAGACCGCCGGCGGCTTTGCCGCCATCAGGCTCCCCATCCCCCGAATGGGCGCGGTCGACCGCGGCGGCGTTGAGATAGACGAGCGCGCGGGTCGCTTCGGTAAGCGCGCGGCAGGTCATCAGTGTGCGGCGGACATCGGCATGTTCGATGATCCGCACGGCGTCGCGAGCGTTCAAGCCATTGGCACCGAATTTGGCGCTCTGCACACGCTGGCGGGCAAAGGCGACCGCATGCTGGGTGGCGGCTTCGGCAACCGCAACGCCCTGCAGCCCGACCTGAACGCGGGCGTTGTTCATCATGGTGAACATGGCGCGCATCCCCGCGCCTTCCGCCCCGACGAGGTAGCCGACACAGCTGTCCTTGTCGCCGAAAATCATGGTGCAGGTCGGCGAGGCATGGATGCCGAGTTTATGTTCGACGCCGACGCAGCGCAGGTCGTTGCGGCGGCCATCGGGCAGGAATTTTGGGCAGAGGAACAGGCTGATCCCTTTGGTACCCGGGGGCGCATCGGGCAGCCGGGCGAGAACCAGATGAACGATATTGTCCGCCACATCATGTTCGCCCCAGGTGATGTAGATCTTGGTGCCCTTGATCCGGTAGCTGCCATCGGCATGGGGCTCGGCGCGCGACTTGAGCGCCCCGACATCGGAGCCGGCGGACGGCTCGGTGAGGTTCATCGTGCCGGTCCATTCGCCGCTGACCAGCTTGCTGAGATAGCGCTCCTGCAATTCGGGACTGGCGTGCGCGGCAAGCGCCTCGATGGCGCCCTGGCTGAGCATCATGCACAGCGCGAAAGCCATGTTGGCGCTGGTCAATTGTTCCTGCACCGCAACGGCAAGCGCAAAGGGCATGCCCTGGCCGCCATGGCTTTCGGGCACGCCGAGCCCAGCCCAGCCGCCTTCGATGTAGCGCTTATAGGCCTCGATGAACCCCGGCGGCAGGGTGACGACGCCATCGGCGAGTTTGGCATGTACCTTGTCGCCGATACTGTTAAGCGGCGCAAAAACATTGGCGGCCAACTTGCCAGCTTCTTCGAGCACCGCTTCGACGATATCGGGGGTCGCATTGGCAAAGGCCGGACGCGCGGCAAGGCCGGGCATATCGGCGATGCAATCGAGCACGAAACGCTGTTCGGCGGTGGGGGCGGCATAGGGCATGGGGAAAGGCCTTGGGCTGATGACCTCCACGCTATAGACGGGCTGCATGGTTGAAAAAAGCCGCATCATTGCCGCTGACGCTTCAGGCGTTGCCGAGGGCGTCGCGCGGCTCGTCGCCGGCGGCATTGTCGCGGTGCCGACCGAGACGGTCTATGGCCTTGCGGCGCGCGCCGCCGATGCCGACGCCGTGGCACGGATTTATGCCGCCAAGGGCCGACCAAGCTTCAACCCGCTGATCGTCCATGTCAGCGGCGTGGCCCAGGCGCGTGAACTGGTGACCGTCGATGCGCTCGCCGAACGGTTGATGGCGTTGTTCTGGCCGGGGCCGCTGACGCTGGTACTGCCGTTGTTGCCCGGCGCAAATGTGGCGGGACTGGTGACGGCAGGGCTCGAAACGCTGGCGGTGCGTTGCCCGGCGCACCCGGTCATGCAGGCGCTGATCGCCGGGGCGGGGCCGCTGGCAGCACCATCGGCAAACGCGTCGGGGCGGATATCGGCGACAACCGCCGCGCATGTCGCGGCGTCGCTGGGAGATCGCGTCGGGCTGCTGCTCGATGGCGGGGCATGTGTGGCCGGAGTCGAATCGACGATCATCGCGGTGGCCGCCGGACATTGGCAGTTGCTGCGGCCCGGGGCGGTGGCGGTGGAGGCTTTGCGCGCTGTCGCCCCTGCCCTGACAGCAGACGCGGCCCCGACGGCAACCGCGGCGGTGCGCGCGCCCGGCATGCTCGCCTCGCACTATGCCCCGCGCCAGCCGGTCCGCCTCGAGGCGACCAGCGCTGCCCCCCATGAATTCCACATCGGTTTCGGTGCCATCCCCGGCGACGCCAGCCTTTCCGCCGCCGGCGATCTTACCCAGGCCGCCGCGCGGCTGTTCGACCTGCTCCATATCGCCGAAGCCAGCGGCCGCGCCGCCATCGCCGTCGCGCCGGTACCCGCAACCGGGCTGGGGCTGGCGATCAACGACCGGCTCCGACGTGCTGCCGCGCCGCGTGACTGACACACCATGCTTGCTGTGCCGCTTCTTGCCTGTTCCGCTACTGCCAACCGCTTTCCCGGAGACTTGTCATGCGTCCTGCCCTGCTGATCGCTCCCGCGCTGCCTGCCGCGCCTGTTGAAAGCGGCAGGATCGGGCGCACAATCGCCATTCTGTTGCTGGGCGCCGCGTTCACGGCTGCCCCGACTGCCGCCGCCGCGCCCGATCTCGATGTCGTCATCACCAACGGCGTCATCTACGACGGTTCGGGCGGTGCGCCCTACAAGGGCTGGGTGGCGTTTCTGGGTGACCGTATCGCCGCCATCGGGCCGGGGGCACAGGCACCCGCTGCCAAGCGCAGCCTCGATGCCAGGGGCCAGGCGATCGCGCCAGGGTTCGTCAACATGCTCTCCTGGGCAACCGAATCACTGATTGCCGATGGCCGGGCGCAAAGCGACCTGCGCCAGGGCATCACGCTGGAAGTGATGGGCGAAGGCAGTTCGATGGGGCCATGGAACCCCGAAATGAAGCGACTGGCCAGCGAACGCCAGGACGATATCAAATTCCCCGTCACCTGGACGACGCTTGGCGACTATCTGGCAATGCTCGAACAAAAGGGCATCGCCCCCAATGTCGCCAGCTTCGTCGGTGCCACCACCGTGCGCGTCCATGAACTCGGCGAAAAGGATATCGACCCGACGCCCGAACAATTGGATCGCATGAAGCGCCTCGTCCGTGCCGCGATGAACGAGGGCGCGATGGGCGTCGGCGCGTCGCTGATCTATGCCCCGGCGGCCTATGCCGAAACACCCGAACTGATCGCGCTCGCCACCGAAAGCGCCCACTGCGGCGGCATGTACATCAGCCATATGCGCTCCGAAGGTGACCGCATCGAAAAGGCCGTTGATGAACTGATCGAGATTGCCCGCGTTTCGGGCGGGCCGGCCGAAATCTACCATATGAAAATGTCGGGGCAGCGTAATTGGAGCAAGATGGACACCATTGTCGGCAAGATCGAGGCGGCGCGCGCCGCCGGCATCCGCATTACCGCCGACATGTATAATTACACCGCCGGCGCGACCGGCCTCGATGCCGCGATGCCGCTGTGGGTGCAGGATGGCGGGCTGGAGGCGTGGATCGAACGGCTGAAGGACCCGGCCATCCGCGCCCGGGTGCTCGCCGAAATGCGCGCCGATGATGTGCCGTGGGAAAATCTGCTGAAACGAGCCGGCTCGCCCGAGAAGGTACTGCTGCTCGGTTTCAAGAACCCCAAGCTGAAACCGCTGACCGGCAAGACGTTGGGCGAAGTCGCCCGAATGCGCGGCACCAGCCCCGAAGATACCGCCATCGACCTTGTCATCGAGGATGGCACCCGCGTCGGCACCGCCTATTTCCTGATGGACGAGGCCAATGTGAAGCGCCAGACGGCGCTGCCGTGGATGAGCTTTGCATCCGACGCCGGGGCGCCGTCGGCCGAGGGCGTCTTCCTACTGTCGAACGATCACCCGCGCGCCTATGGCAATTTCGTGCGGCTGCTGGGGCATTATGTCCGCGAGGAAAAGACGACGACCCTGGCGGACGCAATCCGCCGGCTGACGTCGCTGCCGACGTCGAACCTGGGAATCAAGGATCGCGGGATGCTCAAGCCCGGGCTTTTCGCCGATGTCGTGGTCTTCGATCCGGCGACGGTCGGAGACCGGGCGACCTACGACAAGCCGGCGCAATATGCCGTCGGGGTCAACCAGGTGTTCGTCAATGGCGTCCAGGTGCTCAAGGACGGCGAGCCGACGGGGCAACCGGCAGGGCGGTTCGTCAAAGGGCCGGGCACGGGGAAGTGCCCGGTCTGACGTTAACCTCTCCCGTTGACGCGAAGGCGTCGCCTGCGGCTGCGGGAGAGGTAGGGGTTAGGCCTTCACCGCCGCGATCATCCGGTCGACCACACCCGGCAGCGCCGACAGCGGCACCCCGCCGGTCGCCACCAGGGCGTCGTTGAAATCCCGCACGTCGAACTTGCCGCCCAGCAATGCCTGGGCCCGCGCGCGCTGCTTCAAGATCTCGTTATGGCCGATCTTGTAGCCGCAGGCCTGGCCCGGGCTGGCGCAATAGCGGTCGATTTCGCTGGTGACGCTGCCCACCGAGCGGCCGGTTTCGGCGACCATCGTGGCGATCGCCTTGTCGCGGTTCCACTTCATCGCGTGCAGGCCGGTGTCAACGATCAGACGGACGGCGCGGAAGCGCGCGGCATTGAGATAGCCGAGCCGGCCAAAGGGATCATCGGCATATAGCCCGTCTTCATCGACAAGCTGTTCGGCATAGAGTGCCCAGCCTTCGACAAAGGCGTTGAAGCCGATGAGCTGTGCCATCGGCGAGACAATATCGGGATGTTCAGCGAGATAGGCACCCTGCCAGGCATGGCCGGGAATGCCTTCATGCGCCGTCAAGGACGCCAGCGTCCAGCTCGGCCAATAATCCATCTTCTTGAGATTGATATAGTAAATCGCCGGACGCTTGCCGTCGGTGCTGGCGAAATTCATATAGCCCAGCGCAGCACCGTCCTGGATGTCGACAGGCACGCGCTTGACCTGGACTTCGGCCTTGAGCCCCAGTTTCGAAAGACGGCCGAGGCGTGGGCGGATATTGTCGATGGCCTTCTGGCATTCGGCGATCACCGCGGCGCGCCCGGCATCGCTGTCGGGCTGGAGGAAGCGCTTGTCGGCGGTCAGCGCCGCGGCGCGTTCGCCGACGCTGCCCTGCGTCAGCCCCTGCGCGCGCAGGATCTTGTCCATTTCGGCCTCGATGGCGCGATTCTGTTCCCAGCCGGTCTGGTGGATTTCGGCGGCCGACAGGCTGGTCGTCGTCTGGCTTTTGAGCAGATATTGGTAATAGGCATCGCCGTTCGGCAGCTTCCACACGCCGGCGGCATCGTTGGTCTTGAGCGCCTTGAGCGCTGCCATCTGGGCATCGAGCGCCGGATAGATGGCTTTTTCGACAATCGCAGTGGCGCGCGCCGACGGATCGGGCAGGCCGAGCTTTTTGGCACGGTTGGCGATCGAGGTAACGAACTTGCTGTCGGCAGCCGCAACAGCGCGCAACTGTGCCTGCTGGCCCAGCGTATTGGCGACGATGAAATCGGGCGGGACGACTCCCTTGCCGGCATCGGCGGCGATGCGGCGGCTTTCCTCCGCCAGCGTCGGCGCGACCTGTTCGAGCCGGCTGAAATAGGTCTCCAAACCGGCGGCGTCTTCGACCCGGTGATAGGTATCGAGGAATTCGGCGGCCTGTTGGTAGGTGCCGCCCTGCTGGCTGACGACATAGGGGGTGCCGCCGCTGGTGCCCGAAAAGCCGAAATCGAAGGTGGCACCTTCGGTCGCGATGCCCAGCGCCCATTGCGCCGAATCATAATTGTTGATGTCGGCACCCTGCAGCCGCTCGCGCGGGATGGTTTCGAGCAGGCGCCTGGCGGTCGCCTGGGTGCGGCGGTCCTCGGCTTCACCGACGGCCGAAATGTCGGACAGCTTGCCGGCCAGCGCCGCGTTGCGGCCGCTGTCCATGCCAAGCAATGTCGCGGTTTCAGGGCTGCGCTGGAGGAGCTGGTCAGCGATCGTCGCCAGCGCGGCGGCAAGCGCGGCGTCGCTGGTTGTGGCCGCAACCGCCGCCGCTGGCACGGCCGCCAGCGCCGATACGGCGGCGGTCTTGCCGAGCAGGGCGCGGCGCGTCATCGAAATCGGGAACATGGCTGAAAACCTTTCTAGGGAGCGACAGGATCGACAATGGCAGTCTTGCCGCGCAGGCTGCGCGCGAACAACAGGCGGTCGGCGCCCTTAAAACCGAAGCGCCAGATGATCGCGCCATAAAGCGCGAGCACAATGAACTGGCCGAGCGCCAGCTGGAACCATTCCGGCAGTTGCATGAACGCCAGCCCCAGCGCAAACGCCGGCAGCGCCGCCGCCAGCATGACCAGCCGCCAGCCCGCCACCGGCGCGCCGAGCAGCCGCGCCAGCAGCCGCGATTTGACGACCGACAGGAACAGCGCCGAAATCGCCAGCCCCGCCGCCGCCCCGACACCGCCGTAGAGCGGTACCAGAACGAGGCTGGCGCCGATCTGGACGAAGATGCCGGCTGCCGACCAGATCAGATTGGCATTGCGCGCCACATAGATCAGCGCCGATTCGGCCACCGCCGCCTGCGCCGCGAGCAATTCGACCGCCAGCAGCACGGCAAGGATGGTGGCGCCGCTGGCGAACACCGGCCCGAACAGCCCCATGCCCGCCTTGCCGGCCAGCCCCAGCGCCAGCACCACGCCGAGTTGCACGGCGCCGACCCAGAAGCTGATCTGGCGGACATGCGCCGCCACCTTGTCGATGCGGTTGGCGGCAAGATTGGTGGCCAGCACCGGCGCGAGAATCGGATCGAAGCTCGATTTCAGCCGCTGCGGCAGCGAAGCGATCTGTTGCGCGACATAATAGATGCCGACGATATCGGCCCCGACAAAACGCCCGAGGATGAAGACATCGAGCCGGCGCGCCCCCCATTCGGCAATATCGGCGCCGGCCAGCGGCACATTGCTGCGCACCAGCCGCCACAGCGCCCGCAGGTCGGGCCGCCAATGGCCCGCCCAGCCAAAGGCGCGC
>JBMOFG010000030.1:0-11022 GCA_049314415.1 Polymorphobacter sp. | reverse complement strand
TGGGTGCCAGAGCAGCGCCACCGGTGCTGGCGCTGCCCAACCAGCGCTGGAGCCTCGACTTCGTCCACGACCAGATGGCATCGGGGCGCCGGTTCCGCGTGCTGAACATCGTCGATGACGTGACGCGAGAGTGCCTGGCTGCCGTGCCGGACACCTCGATCTCGGGGCGGCGTGTGGTCCGGGAGCTGACCGAGTTGATCAGGCTTCGGGGCAAGCCCGGCATGATCGTGAGCGACAATGGCACCGAACTAACCTGCAATGCGGTGCTGGCCTGGTGCAGCGAGGCCGGCATCAACTGGCATTACATCGCACCCGGCAAGCCGATGCAGAATGGCTATGCGGAGTCGTTCAACGGCCGGATGCGCGACGAACTGCTCAACGAGACCCTGTTCATGAGCCTCGACCATGCCCGCACTGCGATCGCTGCCTGGGCCGAGGACTACAACGAGGAGCGGCCACACTCAGCCCTTGGATACGAGACCCCAGCGGCATTCGCCGCTGAATTGAACAAGCAATGGCCTGTTCCGCTGCGCCCTTCGGGCTCCGCTCCACAGGCCATTGCTTCACCCGCGCCCATGCGCAACAACTGCGGCCCGGCTCTAATCCCCGTTGGATGAAATCAGGGGGTCACGTCATAATGGCTCGTTGATCACGGCCAGAAGATAGCCGAGCCTCCTTTCGAATTTGGGCATCAGATATTTAAGGCGTGTATTTCGGCAATGCGACGCGATCCGTCGTTGCGGGCAACGAGCGCTGAATATTCGGGTACCTCGATCCAAGTCGCGAAATCGCGGGTCAGCGGTTCCGAGGCTACGACGATGCTGTTCGCCTGGGCTGCGCCGCCGATCAGCTTCCACTCCTCGTCATGGAGCCCGTAATCGCGGCCAAATGTATACCACATCGAAAGAAAGTCCGCGGAGCCCTGCAGCTGACTTGCCTCGAACCGGCCAAAATCGAAAGTGTAGCGAACCGCGACGAGGTTGGTCCCATCGCAGAAGATCAGATTGGCCGAGGATGAACGGGTTATTCCGTGCCGTTCCCGCACCTTTCGGATGATGGTGAGGGCGTCGCGGATTGCGTCAAGGATCGCTTCGGGAGAGTTAACCGCATAGGCATCGGGCAGGGCCGAAGCGACCAGCGCATAGATCCATTCGCTATCGGTTGAGCCCGAGATTGCGCGTGCGATCTCGGGTCGGACGTGCGGTACCAGATCGAAGCGCATGTCGCGAAAGCCAGCGAGATCGCCGTTGTGCGCCATTGCCAGCGGGACGCCGTCGAACCGAAAGGGGTGTACGTTCTGGTCGTTGACCTGCACCGTTGAGGTCATCGGCACGCCACGGATATGGGAAAGCAGCGCGCCGACCTTAAGCTTGCTCGCCAATTCCTTGAGGTTGCGGTCAAACACCGCGACCTGGGTGGTCCGGTAACGATAAGGTGTGTGCGGTTCGTGGCTCGACGGATCCCATGCAGCCATGCCGAAGCCGGCGAGGTTGAGCATCGACAGCATTTGTGCCGCGGTCGTCTGGTTAAGCAACGATGAATCTGGGGCGTAGAGCAAGTGGTCGAGCAGGACCGGACTGCCGAGATAGGAGAGTATCCTGCACATCAGGCGGCGCTCCTTCCGCTGTGTTGGTTGAACTGCTCCAGAGACACTGCGCGACCTAAATGCCGGTTGGCCCTGCGTTGGTCGCGCACCAATTGCCTGCCGACCGCGGCGAATAGTGCAAGGGCATAAGGCTCAGGACTGCGGCGCATGTCCTCGAACACCATTTGCGGCAGTTGCAACGCCACCGTGTCCTCCGCAGCCTCGAGTTCGAGGCATTGCTCGGATTTATCGAACAGACCGACAAGGCCGGTCATCTCGCCAGGTCCGTGGACCATGATCTGTTCGCGGCCTTCGCGACGCGGCAGAACCGAACGCAATGCTCCGCGCAGCACCAGGGTCAACCCACGCGTCTCGCTGTCGGCCGCGGCGAATAATGTGCCACGGGTAATGGAGAGGCAGGTTCCCCGAGCAGTCAACTTCGCCGCACCTTCGGTTCCCAACTCGGCCAGACGGCCAAGCGCCGCGAACAGCCCCGCCGCATCGCTTACTGTGCCGGTCTCACCGTGATGAGCGGGGACGCGAAGCGATGACACATCGTAGCGCGCTTCCGCCGCGATCCGCTCCAGCGTGACCCGGGTGCGGATGGCGACCAGGCACCGCAGCGCATCGATTAATTCCAAGGTCCACGGCTTGCCGTCGGCCAGCAGGGCAAGGAAACGCGCCCTCGGGATCCGCAGCCCTTCGCTGTCAGCCATCGCTGTGACGTTTGCGGACCGCAGACCATCGTCAAGCAGCGCAAACTCACCAACCACCTCTCCTGGCCCGATTGCACTGACCGCAGCGGTCGTATCGCCTGGGGTGCGCGTCGTGATCTCCAGTTTCCCGCTACCAATGATGTAGAGTGCATCGGCTGTCATGCCCTGCCGGAACAGCGTTTCGCCGTGGCGGATCGTAAATTCATCGGTCGCCTTTGCCAGCTCTGTGAGCGCATGGGTCGACAGTTCAGCCAGTTGCGCTGAATCTTGCAGGAAATCTCCCAAGAACACCCCCTTGGCCCATGTGCCGGCCTATGCCCGTCGACTGGAAAATGCTGCCACATTACGCTCGTAATGGCGAGCCCACCGGAAACCAGCGCTCGTTTTGACCTGCTCCCCGTTACTGGACCGCCCGGCTGCACGTCATCCAGTCTTTTCCGGCCAGGGCAGACCACGTGCCGCTGACCGGCTTACCAGCGATATCGGCGGCTTGTCGCCGATCGCGTGCGGCTGGATTCAGATCAAGGCGCTGCCTTTGGCTGCGGTGGGGGCTGGTCTTACTGGACGTTACCGTCCTTGACGGTCATGAAGGAAGAAACCAGCCTTGGGGATCAATCATGACCGACACGCTTCCGACCAGCGGCCTGCAACTGCGCTCGCTCGTAACTGCCGATGGCACGCTCGACCTGTCGCTCGTTGATACGCCTGTGCGGGCACCAGGGCCCGACCAGGTGCTGGTGCGCATCGAAGCCTCGCCGATCAATCCGTCCGATATCGGCTTATTGTTCGGCGCCGCCGACATGGCGAGCGCCCGCCAGCTCGGCACCGCCGAGGCACCGCACGTCGTTGCCGACATCCCGCCGGCGTTCATGCGCGCCATGGCAGCGCGGGTCGGCGAATCGATGCCGGTTGGCAATGAAGGCGGCGGCACAGTGATCGCGGCAGGTGACAGCCCGGCGGCACAGGCGCTGGTCGGCAAGACCGTCGGCGCATTGGGCGGCGCCATGTACGGGCACTATCGCACCCTGCGGCTCAGCGATGTCGTCGTGCTCGGCGACGGCGCCACCGCCGAACAGGGCGCATCATGCTTTGTCAACCCGCTGACCGCGCTCGGCATGACCGAAACGATGAAGCTGGAAGGGCATACCGCGCTCGTCCATACCGCTGCCGCATCGAACCTGGGTCAGATGCTCAACAAGATCTGCCTCAAGGACGGGATCGCACTGGTCAATATCGTGCGCAGTGCCGAACAGGCGGCGCTACTCAAGGGCCTCGGCGCGGCGCATGTCGTCGATTCGAGCCAGGATGGCTTCATGGACGCGCTCGTCGATGCGCTGGTCGCCACCGGCGCGACGATCGCCTTCGATGCCATTGGCGGCGGCAAGTTGGTCGGGCAAATCCTGACCGCGATGGAAATCGCCGCCAACAAGACGGCGAAGGAATACAGCCGCTATGGTTCAACCACCCACAAGCAGGTCTATGTCTACGGCGGGCTCGACACGCGGCCGACCGAGCTTACCCGCGGCTTTGGCATGGCCTGGGGCCTGGGCGGCTGGCTGCTGACACCGTTCTTGCAGAAAGTCGGCGCCGCGGAGGTCATGCGGCTTCGCGCCCGGGTGGTCGCCGAACTGACGACGACCTTTGCCAGCCATTATACGGCGCGGGTGTCGCTCGCTGAAGCGCTCAGCCTTGATTCGATTATGGCGTACAACCGTCGTGCGACGGGAGAAAAATTCCTGATCACCCCGCACGGCTAAGCCCGACGCCCGCCTGTTTCCGTCGGGGCGGGAGGGCGTCAGCTCCGCGTCGCCACCGGATCGAGTACGGTATCCTTCGCCGAAGTGGCCATTTTGGGATAATCCGTCGTATAGTGCAGCCCGCGGCTTTCCTTGCGGGCGCGCGCCGATCGCACGATCAGATCGGCGACGGTTACCAGGTTGCGCAGCTCGATCAGATCCGGTGTGACGCGGAAATTGCCGTAATAATCCTGAACTTCCTTGCGCAGCAGCTTGACCCGATGGGCGGCGCGTTCGAGGCGTTTGTCGGTGCGGACGATGCCGACATAATCCCACATGAAGCGCCGCAGCTCGTCCCAATTATGCGCCACGACGATCTCCTCGTCGGAATCGGTAACGCGGCTTTCATCCCAGGGGCGGATGGCGGGGATGGTGACGTCGGTCCAGTTGGCGGCAATATCATCGGCGACGGCCTGGCCGAAGACGAGGCATTCGAGGATCGAATTGGAGGCGAGCCGGTTGGCGCCGTGCAGGCCCGATTGGGTGACTTCGCCCGCCGCCCACAGCCCGGCAAGATCGGTGCGCCCGGCGAGATCGACCATTACGCCGCCGCACGAATAATGCGCCGCCGGCACCACGGGTATCGGCTGCACGGTGCAATCGATGCCTAGTTCGAGCAGCCGGGCGTGGATCATCGGAAAATGATGCGTCACGAAATCGACGCCAAGGTGCGAGATGTCGAGCAGCACATGATCAAGCCCGAGCCGTTTCATTTCGGCATCGATAGCGCGGGCGACGACATCGCGCGGGGCGAGCTCCAACCGCTCGTCATATTGAGCCATGAAGCGCGTACCATCGGGGAGCTTGAGGTGCCCGCCTTCGCCGCGGCACGCCTCGGTTATCAGGAAATTCTTGACGGTCGGGTGGAACAGGCAGGTCGGGTGGAACTGGTTAAATTCCATGTTCGACACCCGGCAGCCGGCGCGCCACGCCATGGCGATGCCATCGCCGGTCGAACCGTCGGGGTTGGTCGAATATTGATAGACGCGGCTCGCCCCGCCGGTGGCGAGCACAACGGCCTTGGCGACATAGCGCTGCACCTGACGGCTGGCGGTATCAAAGGCATAGACGCCATGCACGGCGCGCGCCGCGAAGCGTTCGCCATCGACATGCGCCGAGGTGATGAGGTCGATGGCGACCATGCCGGGCACCAGCGTGATATTGGGGTGCGCCGTTGCTGCCTTTTGCAGCGCCTGTTGCACCGCCCACCCCGTGGCGTCGTCGACATGGACGATGCGGCGGTGCGAATGGCCGCCCTCACGGGTCAAATGCCAGCGTTCCGAAACGGATTCGCCCGGATTGAACGGCACACCGAGATTGGCCAGCCGGTCGATGGCGTGCGCGGCGTTTTCGACCACGAATTCGACCGTGGCGCGGTGGTTGAGTCCGGCGCCGGCGACCATCGTGTCCTCAATATGGCTTTCGAAGGTATCGCCCGGTTCGAGCACCGCGGCGATGCCGCCCTGTGCCCAGGCGGTCGAACCGGCGGAAACATCACCCTTGGCGAGCACGGCGACCGTGAAGCGTTCGGCAAGGTTGAGCGCGGCGGTGAGCCCCGCAGCACCCGAGCCGATGATGACAATATCGAAGCCGCGCGCGTCGGCGGGCGTTTTGTTACGCACCGCTGGCGCCGGGCGCTAAGCCATGATTGCGTGTCAGGTCTAGAAATACATCTTCGAGATCGGCTTCCTGCGTCGACACATCGATGACCCCCAGCCCGGCGGCGGCGACGGCGGCGAGCACCTGGCCGGCGTTGCGGCTGCGCTTGTCATAGGTCAACGTCAGCACGCGGTCGTTTTTCAATTCGACGCGATCGCCGAGTCCGGCCGGGATTTCGCTGAGCTCGCGGTCGACGGTGACGATCAGCTTCTTGTCCCCGGCGGTGGAGAGTAACACGCTGGTCAGGTCATTGGCGATGATGGCGCCATTGTTGACGATAGCGATACGGTCGCACAGCGCTTCGGCTTCCTCGAGATAATGCGTTGTCAGCACGACAGTGGTACCCATGGCGTGCAAGGTGCGGACATAATCCCAGAGCTGCTGGCGCAATTCGATATCGACCCCGGCGGTCGGTTCGTCGAGCACCAGCACTGGTGGGTTGTGGACCAGCGCCTTGGCCACCAGCAGCCGGCGCTTCATCCCGCCCGACAGCGTGCGCGAATAGACATGTGCCTTGTCCGCCAGATGCACGGCGTCGAGCAATTCCATGCTGCGGCGCTTGCGCGGCGGTACGCCGAACAGCCCGGCTTGGAGCTCGAGCGTTTCGAAGGGCGTGAAGAATGCGTCGAACACCAGTTCCTGTGGCACGATGCCGATGCTTGCCTTGGCATTGCGCGGGTGTTCGTCGATATCGAAGCCCCAGATGTTGGCGGTGCCGCCGGTCTTGTTGACCAGCCCGGCGAGGATGTTGATCATCGTCGACTTGCCGGCGCCATTGGGGCCGAGCAGGCCGAACATGCTGCCGCGCGGGATGTCGAGATCGATGCCGCGCAAGGCCTGTTTGCCACCGGCATACGTCTTGGTGAGCGATCGCAGCGAGATGGCGGCCTGGGTCATGCCACCCGAATAGGCGCGCCCAGGGGAGGGGGCAAGCGCGACATGGTGGACGATGAGGCAAAGGCAGGAAGCAAAAGCATGGGCAAAGCCCATGCTGACGTCAGACGAGATCGGCCAGCAAGGCTGTCCGCCTCGCTGGCCGGTCTTGCGCCTGTCGGCGCGTAGTGCGCTGCACTACGCGCTCGCGGCGCTGCGCCTAGAACCGCACCACCGCTTCCACGCCGTACAGCCGCGGCAGGCCGCGGATGAAAGTCGGAATGCCAAAGGCCCCGCCGGTGTTGCCGGCATCGAGGACATAATCCTTGCCGCGCAGATTGGTCGCATAGCCGAGCAACTGCCATTTGCCGTTCGGATCCTGCACCCCGGCGCGCAGATTGACGAGCGTTACCGGGCCCTGCGAGGTGACCGGGTTGTTGGGCAGTTCGAAGAACACGCCCGAGCGATAGGTCAGGGTTGGGGTCGCGAACAGCTCGAAGGCTTCGCCGAGGGGCAGGGTCAGCGTGCCGCCGGCGGCCGCCTGCCATTCCGATTGCAGGCGGAAGCGATCGCCCGAAAACGCTGGGTAGCGATCATCCTTGTCGACCTTGGCGCTGATGTAAGCGCCATTGGCGAACAGGCTGAGGCTTTTGTTGATCCGCGCGCTGGCTTCGGCTTCGACGCCATAGTTGCTGGCGCTGCCGGCGCTTTCGGTCCGGTTGGGGGCGCCCGGGGTCACGATGGTCACCTGAAAGTTATTATACTTCATGTAATAGGCGCCAAGGCTGAGATTGACCGGGCCGAAAGCGCCCTTGATGCCCGCTTCATAATTGGTGATCTTTTCGGCCGCGACATCGGTGCGCAGTGGTGCGGCGACGCCGCCGATGCGGGTGGCTCCAAGTTGCACAACCGGCGAGCGGCGGCCCTTTGACCAGGTCAGGTACAGGTTCACTGCATCGCTGGCGCGGAACAGGATGTTGGCGCGCGGCAGGAAGGCGGTGTTGTCACCGCTGGCGCCGAAGGTCTGGCCAGCGGTATCGACCTGCGGCAGCAGCGGCGCCCGGCTGATAACCGAATTAGGCGCGCGGGTGAAGAAATAGCTTGTCCGGCTTTCCCACAGCACGCGGCCACCGGCGGTGATTTCGAGCTGTGGTACCGGGATCCAGGTCGCATCGGCGAACAGCGACACGTTGCGCAGATCGGCACCGTTCTTGAATTCGGACGAATAGGGCAGCACCGTCGAGCGGCCACCGGTCAGGATGGCGGTTGCCTGTGCTGCCGTCACGACACCGGCGCTGTTGATGCAGGGCAAGCCCGGCACCAGCCGCGCCGCGCATTGCAGATAGGTGCCTTCTTCGGTCGAGAAAGGCACGCGCTGCGAGCCGTCTTCACGGAAGAAATTGACCCCGCCGAAAGCGCGGAACTTGGGCGAATCATAATTCACCCGGGCTTCGGCGCTGAACTGCTTGCCGCGCGCATCTTCGGCGAATTCGAGATACCAGGCCTGGGTGCCATCGGCATCGAAGACTTCGTTTGAATCGAACTGGCGATAACCCGTCACGAAAGTGAAGCTGAACGGCCCGTCGGGATCGATCTTCGCCGTGGCGTTGACGTCATAGACATTGCGATCGAGTTCGGGCTGGTCGCCGCCAAGCACAGTGGCGCTGAATGGCGAGCCGGCGACTTCGGCGAAGCTGTAGGGCGATGTCGTGCCGCCGGTCGGCGCGAAGGTGCCCGATTTGAAGGCGGTGCCCGGCGCGCGCTGGCCATCATAGGTGCCGACGAGATCGAGGCTGAATATGTCGCTGGGGGTATAGCGCAGCGACAGGCGGCCGCCATATTGGCCTTGGCCGTTCAGATCGTCGACGCGCGGGCCGCCCGGAGTCTGCGACCCCGGCCGGCCGGCGATGTTCTCGACGACGCCGTCGCGCAGCTTGACGGCAAAGGCGACGCGGGCGGCAATCACGTCATTGCCCCAGTTGAGGAAGCCATCGACCTTGCGCTGGTTGAAATTGCCATAGGCGCCGCGCAGTTCGGCGGCGAGGCCGGGTTTGGGCCGGGCGGTGATGATGCTGACCGCACCGACAGCGGCGGCAGTGCCGAACAGCGTCGCCTGCGGTCCCTTGACGACTTCGACGCGTTCGAGATCGTAAAGGTCGAAATATGACCCGCGCGAGCGGCTGACATCAACGCCGTTGAGATAGACCGTCACCGCCGGGGCGCCTTGTGACGAGCCCGAATCCGAGGTGACGCCGCGGATGACGAATCCGGGGTTGTTGGGGCTCTGTTCCTGGACGTTGAGGCCGGGGACGAAAGCGGCAAGCTGATCGAACTGGGTGACACCGAGCTCACGCAGCGTCTTGCCGGTATAGGCTGTCAGGGTGATCGGCACATCGGCGATCTTCTGTTCGGTTTTCTGTGCGGTGACGATGATTTCGGCAAGGTCGTTGCTCGTGTCAGCGATGGCTGCATCGGCAGCGGTTTCGGCTGCGGCGAGCGGTGCGGTGGCGAGCGCGAAAAGGGCAGTGGTGGCGAGACAAACGGCGCGCATGGAAGTTCCCCCGGAGTTGGTCAAGGCATGGTGCAGTGCATCAAAATGCAGTGCATGAGTGGGGCGATGAGCCAATATTGTGACGGCGATGTTGCAAACATTGTACAATTTCAAGTTGCTAACAGCTCAGACTGTCGCAGTCCCGGCGCGGCGTGACTTGCAGCCCCGGTCTTGGTAGACAGCGATCATGGACAATCACCCGCCCCCCGAAGTCTTTGTCACCGATGCCGCGCGCGTGTTCTGCGATGGCGATGAACGCGGCGGTGATGGCCATCCACGCGTTTGGCTGCAGATCGGAGGCGACGGCTTTGCCGATTGCGGCTATTGCGACCGGCGCTTCATCCTGGCTGGCGGGCAAGCGGACAAGCGTTGAAACGCGCGCTCGCCATTTCGGCGCTGGTGCTGGCCAGCGCGGTCGGCGCGGCGCCGCCGCCACCGCCGGTCAGCCTGTCGGTGGCGCCCGGCACCCAGCCGCACATGCCAGTGCGTATCAAGAGTGTCGATCTCGATATCCGGCTGGCGCTCAGCTTTGATCTCGCGATGATCCTGAATCCGGCGCCGGCCGAGCGCGCCGGGCTGAAGGCATTTCCGCTGATTGGCAAGCGCACCTTCAAGAATTCGCTGATACCCGGTGGCGAGGCGACCTTCCGCTTCAACCTGCTCAACATCACGCCGCGCGGGCTCGAAAAGGGCAAGGCGCCGGTCGTCTGGGTCAGCAAGGTCATCGCGCCCGAGGCCGATGGTGTGCTGGCGCTGTCGGCGCTGAAATCCGATCGCATCACGCTGACCTTCGGGTCGCAGGCGCCCGGCGCCAAGCTCCACACCATCCCGCGCAAGGACAAAGACGAAGCTGCGATGGAAGCGCGCATCGGCGATGAAAAGATCCGCGTTTCGCTCGAACTCAATTCGCCCGACACGGTGATGAACGCCCGCGCCGCGGCCGCGCTGGTTGGGGCCGGGTTGTTCAAGCGCAATGGCGCGGTCGGCTTCTGGGCGCCGTTCCCCGGCATGGCACTGCCCTTCGAACGGATGACGGCAACGCCGGGCGCGACCCTGCTGGGCCTGCCGCTCACGCGCGCCGGGGTGCGCGTCACCGATGCGCAGGCCAAGGAGCTCGATGCCCGCGCCAAGGCCGGCACCAGCACGGCGGATGACGATGCCGATGCGATCACTGTGACCGCTGACCGCAAGAAAAAGGGCCGTGACCCGTGGATCCTCATCGGTAGGGATGTCCTCGACACCTGTTCCAGGATCGAATTCGATCGGCCGGGCAAGGTCTGGCGACTGACCTGCGCCTTTTGAGCACGGGGCTGTTTGCCTTGGGCGTGGCCACCCCTATATCAGAGCCATGAGCAATCTCGATCCCGCCACTATCTTCTACACCGACACCGGGCTCGACCCCGGGCGCACTGAACGGCTCGTCGCCGACGCGCTCAATGGCTGTGACGATGGCGAGCTCTACCTGCAATATGCCGTTTCGGAGAGCTTTGCCTTCGACGATGGTCGCTTGAAGGCGGCGACCTTCGACACGCAAAAAGGCTTCGGCCTGCGCGGTGTGGCGGGCGAAATGACCGCCTTCGCCCACGCCAATGAATTGTCCGACGCCGCAATCCGTCGTGCCGCCGATACCATCCGTGTCGTCCGCGACGGCCATGGCGGCACAATGGCACTGGCGCCGCCGCGCACCAATGCCCGGCGTTACACCGATGCCAACCCGCTCGACGGCATCAGCTTTGCCGACAAGGTCGCGCTGATGCAGACCATCGACACCGCCGCCCGCGCCCGCGACCCGCGCGTGGTACAGGTTTCCGCCAGCCTGCTCGGCAGCTGGAGCGTCGTCGA
>JBMOFG010000029.1:0-11302 GCA_049314415.1 Polymorphobacter sp. | reverse complement strand
AGATTCCGCGCATCTTGAAGCGTTTAAATTTACACCCATTCCACGCGACGATTGCCGCGCGTGCGAATCCGGATCAACCATGACGGAAGGGCGTGTGGCCCGGTGCGGCGCGCCTGTATCGGCCGGGCGCGACAGTCGCTGACAGCGCTGCGCCAGAGGCCATGCCGGCATCGCGGCGGCAGACCGGCCAGGGAAAACCGTCGGGCACCGCGCTGGGCTGGCACGGCATGATGAACAAGACCGGCAACCGACCGTTGCAGCGGTGCCAGGGTTGACGCCGCCCTGCGGCTATTTGAGCACCAGGTCGCCGGGCTGCAGCCCGATGCGCTGCGCTTCGCCGGCGTTGAGTTCGATGACCGCCGCGGTGATCCCGGCGGAATTGATCAGATCCCGCGAAAACGGCTTGCCCGGTTTGAAATTAATGACGCGGTTGTCAGCATCGACAAAGATGAGATCGAGCGGCAGCGGGGTGTTTTCCATCCAAAAACTGGCGAGGCGCGGCTGCACGAACGGGAAAATCATGCCAGCGCGGCGATGCATCGTCTTGCGGTGCATCAGCCCGCATTCCTGTTCTTCCCCGCTGGCGGCGATTTCGAGCGTGTAGCGGAACTTGCCCTTGGCGGTGACAAAGGTCGCCGGTGCCCGGGCGAGGCCGGTGCTCGGACAATCTGCGAGCACCGGGCTCGCAGCGACCAGCAGCACTGCAGCGATAAGGGGGCGGATCATGCCTGGCCTGCCGAATCGCCAGCGGCCACGTCGGGCGCTTCATCCGCCGAACCGGACGGCACGATCAACACGGCGAGCGGCCCCTTGTGGCCGGGCGCGACCCGCGCCGCCAACGCCTGTCCCGGCATGAGTTCCGACAAGCCGGCGCGACGCACGGTCTCCATGTGCACAAAAATATCCTCTGTTGTCCCCGGACGAGTGACGAAACCATAGCCTTTCAGGCGGTTGAACCATTTCACCATAACCGGTTCCAGCGGACCGGCAGCCGCCATCATCACTGTGGGGTCGGTCCTGTCGACGGCGCGCGCGGCGGCTGTTTCAGGGTCGGGACCGATGGTCGTCGTCAGATCGACGGCGATGATGCGGCGGGCCTGGCGGCCGCGGTCACGCGCCACCACGGCACATATCAGCGTCGCGCCTTCGGGCAAGGTCCGTCGGCCGATGTCGCGCACCAGGCTGAAATGGACCAGAACGTCGCTGCCGCTGTCCTGAGGCGCGAGAAAACCATAGCCGCGCACCGGATCAAACCATTTGACCGTGCCGCGAACGATGACTTCTTCCTCGTCAGCAGCGATCGACACGACATCAGCGCCGCCTGTCATCTCTCACCCCCAAGCGCAACAAAATTACAATTTATTCCATTCGAACAGAATGTTAAATGAGTCTGCTGCACAGCTTGTATAATAAGCTGAACAAAAGCAAGCCGAACAAAGCGGCCGCCATTATTGCGTGTCCGGCTGGTGGTGATCGGCGCCCGTGCGCTGGGCGGTGGCGGCGACGCGTGGCTGAGGCTATGACAGCATGATTATCATGTGGAAAGTGGAGATGGTTCGATGCAATTGACTGGCGAAGTAACCATCATGGCCGCACGTGAACATGTATGGGCGGCGCTGAACGACCCTGACATGCTGGCCCGCTGCATCGAAGGCGTGGAAAGCCTAACGCGGGTCGCCGGCGACGACGGCGACCGTTTCGAAGGCAAGATGAATGCCAAGGTCGGTCCGGTGCGCGCGACGTTCACCGGCCAGGTCACACTCAAGGATGTGGTACATCCCGAAAGCTATGTGCTGGTCGGCGAAGGCAAGGGCGGCGTCGCCGGCTTTGCTAAGGGCCAGGCAGGGGTGACGCTCGCGGCGACCGGCCCCAGCGAAACTTTACTCCGTTACGATGTCAGCTCCAGCGTCGGCGGCAAGCTGGCGCAGTTGGGCGCGCGCCTGATCGAAGGCACGGCCAAAGGCTATGCCACCAGCTTCTTCACCCGCTTGAAGGAAGCGCTTGAAGCCCCCGCTGCGGCGCCGACGGCAATTGAGCCGGCGGCAACCCCGGACGCCGGCATCGCCATAACCGATGCGGCGCCGGCAGCAGCGGGCGGCGTGTCACCTTTGATCTGGAGCGCGGCGCTGGTCGCAGCGGTGCTCGGCTTTCTGGTCTGGCAGTGGAATTGACATGAATGAAGACCTCGCGACCTTGGCAGCCGCCGCCGCCTGGACCCGCGCCGGCCACCGGGTCGCCATTGCCACCGTCATCGAGACCTGGGGCTCGGCGCCGCGCCGCAGCGGCAGTCACCTCGCCATAAGGGACGATGGGCTGTTCGAAGGCTCGGTCAGCGGCGGCTGTGTCGAGGGCGATGTCATCACCGAGGCGCAGGCGCTGCTGAGCGATGGCGGCGGCGTTGTGCGCCGCGACTATGGCGTCGCTGATGCCACCGCCTGGGACGTCGGGCTGGCGTGTGGCGGACGGATTTCGGTGCTGGTGCAGCGGCTTGCCAATGATGCCTTCCCGCTGGCACTGATCGACCGGCTGGTGACGGCAGCAGCGGACGGGGATGCCGTCACGCTGTTCACCGACCTGGCAACGGGCGCAACCCGCGAAGCGCCGGGCGATGGCTTTGCCCGCGCCTATCCGCCACCGCGCCGCCTCGCCATTATCGGTGCGGTGCATATTGCCCAGGCGCTGGTGCCGCAGGCGCTGGCGCTTGGTATCACGCCGACAGTGATCGATCCGCGCGGGCTGTTTGCGGCGTCCGCGCGCTTTGGCGGGCAAACCGAAGACGATCAGCGTTTCGCCGGGCTGACGCTCGACCGGCGCTGGCCCGATGAGGCGCTTGCCGACTGGCGGCCCAATGCTGCAAGCGCGGTCGTGGCGCTGACCCATGATCCCAAGCTGGACGATCTGGCGCTGGCAGCCGCGCTGCGCACGCCCGCTTTCTACATCGCGGCATTGGGTAGTCGGAAAAACCATGCCGGGCGGTTGGAACGGCTGGCGGCGCTGGGTTTCGATTTCGAAATACTGAGGCGAGTGCGCGGCCCCGCCGGGCTGGCGATCGGTGCCGCCGATCCGGTGGAAATCGCGCTCAGTATTGCCGCCGAACTGACCGCGGCGTGGCGCGGCGTGCTGCCGCCGCGCGCGTGATCTTTACCGCGCTCCCGATTGACCAAGCCGAAGGCGGCCTGCTTGCCCATTCGCTTGTCGTCGGCGGCACCCGCTGGTCCAAAGGCCGTGTGCTGGTCGCGGCCGATATCGCAGCGGCTGGCGCAGTGGGGCTGACGCACCTTACCATCGCGCGGCTGGCGGCGGACGATATTGCCGAGGATGCCGCAGCAGCGCGGTTGGCGGACCGCCTGGCCGGGCCGGGGCTGGTCGCGCTGCCGGCAGCGCACGGCCGGGCACATGTCGCCGCTACGGCGGCGGGCGTGTTCAGCGCCGATGCCGCGATGATCGCGGCGGTCAACCGGATCGATGAAGCGCTGACGCTGGCAACGCTTTCCCCGGGCGCGCGGGTGGCGGCAGGCGAGATTGTCGCGACGGTCAAGATCATCCGTTACGCCGTCGCCGCGCCGGCGCTCGACGCCGCGCTGGCGGCCGCAGTGCCGATGGCGCTGGCGGCATTTCGGCCGCAACGGCTGGCGCTCATCGCCACGACCCTGATGGGTACCAGCGAAAAGGGCCTCGCCAAGACGCTGCGGGTGACGCGCGACCGGGTCGAAAGCCTGGGCGGTACGCTCACCGCCTTGCCCGATTGCAGCCATGACAGCGCCGAACTGGCGAAGGCGATTGCCGCCGCCGATGCCGATATCCTGCTGATCATCGGCGCATCGGCCACTGTCGATCGCGGCGATGTCATCCCGGCGGCGCTGGTCGCGGCCGGCGGCGTGGTCGATCGGCTCGGCATGCCGGTCGATCCCGGCAACCTGCTGTGCCTCGGCCGGCGCGGCGCCATGCCGGTCATCGGCCTGCCGGGCTGTGCGCGCAGCCCGAAGCGCAATGGCTTCGATATCATCCTTGAACGCTTGGTTGCCGGGCTTGCGGTAACCGGCGATGATATCGCCATGATGGGTGCCGGCGGCCTGCTGCCCGAGGCGGAACGGCCAGAGCCCCGCGCCGCTGCTGCTGCCGGCCCGGTCGGCGCGATTATTCTCGCGGCCGGGCGGTCTAGCCGCATGGGTGAAGCGCACAAATTGCTCGCCGGCTGGCGCGGCAAGCCGCTTGTCGCCCATGTCGCCGATGCCATTATCGCCGCCGGGCTGCCGCCGCCGCTGGTTGTACTCGGCGCGCGCGCTGATGAGGTTCGCGCCGCGTTGGGGGGGCGCGAGGTCCGGTTCGTAGTGGCGGCGGATTACGCCGAAGGTCTGTCGCGCTCGCTGCGCGCCGGCATCGCCGCGGTACCGGCCGACTGGCGCGGCGCGCTCGTTTGCCTTGGCGACATGCCGCGTGTGGAGCCTGAAGTATTTGCCGCTCTCGCCAGTGCGCCGGGCGATGTCGCACTGCCGGTCTGGGCCGGCAAGCGCGGCAACCCGGTGCGCTGGGACCGGCGGCACTTTGCCCGGCTGATGGCGCTGTCAGGTGATGTCGGCGGCAAGGCCGTGCTCGCCGATGCCGCCGATTTGCACGAAGTCCCGGCGCCCAGCGACGCCGTACTCGACGATATCGATACGCCCGCGGCGTTGGCGGCGCTCCGGGCGCGGGGCTGATTTAGCGAAGCTGGTTCCGCCGGGGGATGTGATTACCGCAAGCCCTGCAACCAACCGATCACCCGGGTTTGCAGCGCGATCCGCGCGTCGGACCAGCTGTGATCGGTGGCTTCATGGGCGGTGGTGACGGCACCGCCCGCAGCCCGCACCGCTGTGACCAGCGCATCGGCACCCGGCGTATTGCCATCATCGGAGGTCAACACCAGCAGCGGCAGCCTGGCCAGCCCGGCGGCGGCGTTGAGGAAATTGTTGGCCGCCGCCCCGGCGATCAACTCATCGGCCATCCTGTCGGGCGAGGTATCGGCGAGCGCTTCGCTATTGTCCGCCGCCCCCTTGACCACCGCCGCGCGCGGCAGCGTGCCGGTGCCGCCCATATTGGCCGCCGAAATCAGGATCGCGCCCTGCAACGCCGGGTCCTTTGCCGCCGTCATCGCCGTGGCCCAGCCGCCCATGCTGTGCCCGGCCAGCGCGATGCGCGCCGGATCGATGCCCAGCCTCGTTGCCACCTCGGGCCTACGCAGATAGGCGATCACCGCCGCTGTATCCTGCGGCACCTGTGCAAAACGAAAACTGCCCGGGCTGCCCCAACTCCCGCGATAGTTGAAGGTGATCGCGTTCCACCCTGCCCGGCGCACCGCCTGCGCCAGATCAAGGTTTTTTTCATTGCCCGGCCACCCATGTGCGATCACCAAAGTCGGGTGCTGCCCCGCCCCGGCGGCCAGATAAGCAAGGCCGTTGATCGCGACCCCGCCCGAGGGAATGTGCAGTACGTCCATCCGCGCGGGATGCGCCACATCGCGGGGCGGGTCCTGCGCCACCTGCGCCGTGGCGGGAAAAGCGATCATCAAGGCCAGCAGCATTATTCGCATCGGTCATCTCCAAGCTGCGTTTACACCATTTGGGAGCTGGCATAGATTTGCGGATCCTCCCGGCGGGAACCACAGCATGACCGACAAGCCCTCGATTTCGCAAGCAATGATCGACCTTTACGATCGTTTTACCCATGTCGGCGGCAACCGCCGCGAGCTGCTCGACGGGCTGGCGCGACTGGCGGGCGGCATCGCGGCGGCGAGCGCCATCCTGCCGCTGATCGAGGCGCGGGCCGATGCCGCCTCGCTGACCAGCGAAGATAATGGCGCCATTATCGCCGACAGAATCGTCTATGCCGGCGCCAGCGGGCGGATGATGAGTGGCTATCTGGTGCGCCCGGTAAAGGGCAAGGACCGCGCGCCCAAGGTGATGGTCATCCATGAAAATCGCGGGCTGACCGAACATATCCGCGATGTCGCGCGGCGGCTGGCGATGTCGGGCTTCGTCGTGCTCGCGCCCGATTTCCTAGCGCCTTATGGCGAAACCCCGCGCATCGGCGATGGCAAGAACAGCGCCGAGGATATCGCCCGCTTGCTGATTGGCCAGATCGATCGCGGCGCCATGGTCGCCGATGGCGTCGCCAGCCTGAAATGGTTTGATGGCTACAGCGAAGGCCGCGGCACGCCGGGTGCGCTGGGCTTCTGCTGGGGTGGCGGCATGGTCAATGCGCTGGCCGTGGCGGCGGGCAAACTGCTGAAAACCGGTGTCGCCTATTATGGCCCGGCCCCGGCCGACGCCAGCGGTGCCGGCAAGATCAAGGCGAAACTCGTTCTGCACTATGCCGGGCTCGACGAGCGGGTGAACGCCGGCGCCCCGGCCTGGCAGGCAGCGCTGACCGCGGCGGGGGTGAAATTCGACGCTTACACCTATGAGGGCGTCAACCACGCCTTCAACAATGACACGTCAGAAGCACGTTACAACAAGGCAGCAGCGTCCCTGGCGTGGGAGCGGACGATCGAGGCGCTGCGGGGTTGATGGCCGGCAGTGGCCCCCTGCCCTGATACGCCCGCCGCAACATATCTGATCGCCGCACGAACGGTTCAGGGCGCGACCGCCAGCGCACCGGGCCGGCGCGGATCGGCACCACCAAGGAACAAGCCGTTCTCGATCAGGATCGATTGTGCGCTGCCCATGGTCTCGTCCGATGTCACCGGATGCCCCATGGCAGTCAGCAACCGCACCGTATCGGGGTTGAAATTGGGCTCGACGCGCAGCCTGTCACCGGCATCCTGATAGATGCGCGGTTGATGGGTGGCTTCTTCGACATTAAGCCCGAAATCGACGACATTGACGACAAGCTGCAGCACCGTGTCGATGATGGTGCTGCCGCCTGGTGTGCCGGTGACCAGCCACGGCTTGCCGGCCTTGAACACCATCGTCGGCATCATGGTGGACAGCATGCGCTTGCCCGGCGCCATGGCATTGAGCGGCGGCGGCGCGCCGGTGCGCAACGCCTCGGCAGCGGCTTCGTGGCTGAAATTGTTCATCTGATTGTTGAGCAGGATGCCGGTGCCGGCGATCATTACCCCCGAGCCGAAATCGGCGCCGAGCGTGTAGGTGGTGGACACGACATTACCGGCGGCGTCTGCGACCGAGAAATGCGTCGTCGACGGGCTTTCGAAGCGTAGCGGATCGCCCGCGCCCAGCGATGCTGAGGGTTTGGCGTGCGCGGGATCGATCTGGGCGGCGCGGATCCTGGCATAATCCTTGGCAATGAAGCCCTTCACCGGCACGCTGACAAAATCTGTATCGCCGAGGAAGCGATAGCGGTCGGCATAACCCATCTTCATGGTCTCGGCCATCAGGTGGAGCGTCTGTGCCGAGCCGGCGCCGCTCGCCTTAAGGTCAAAATTCTCGATGATGTTGAGCATGTTGAGCAAGGTCGCCCCACCGGCGCTGGCGGGCGGCGCGGTCACCACCTGCAGGCCGCGATAGCTGCCGACCAAAGGCTGGCGCCAGACCGGGCGATAGGCGGCGAGATCAGCCATGGTGATGATGCCGCCATTGGCCGCCATGTCGGCGGCAAAGCGCACCGCGACCGGACCCTTGTAGAAACCATCGGCGCCATCGCGGGCGATCTGCCCCAGCGTCCAGGCGAGATCGGGTTGGCGCATGATCTCGCCGGCACGATAGAGCGTGCCATCGGCATGGTAATAGGTCGCCGCCGACGCCTTGCTGGTCGCCAGCCGTTCTTTTGCCCAGCCAAAGACAAAGGCTTCGTCGGGAGTCAGCCGCACGCCATGCTTCGCCAGCGCCAGCGCCGGGGCAACGACATCGGCCCAGCGCAGCTTGCCGAAGCGTTGGTGGGCGGCATGAAGGCCGGCGACGGTGCCGGGCACCGATGGCGCCAGATAACCGCGGCTGGCGAGCGGCGATTCCTTGCCCTTATTGTCCATAAACATCGCCAGCGTGGCGGTTTTCGGCGCTACCGAGCGGAAATCGAGAAACACGTCGGTGCCGCTGGCGGCATCATGAACCAGCATGAAGCCATCACCGCCAATATTGCCGGCGCGCGGCAGGGTGACGGCAAGGACGAAGCCCATCGCGACCGCCGCATCGACCGCATTGCCGCCGCGCTGCAGGATGTCGGCTCCGGTCTGCGAGGCAAGGGCGTTCTGCGACACCACCATGCCCTTGTCGCCGACGACGGGCGAATGGATCGAGGGATATTCGAGCAGCTGCTTGCGCTGCGCCGATGCGGGGCTGATGGCCAGCGCCAGTGCCGCGCCAACCAGCGCCGCACCCTTGTGAAATTTGTTCATCACGCCCCCACTTCTGTCATGTTCCGTACCAGCCGCTGCGCTGCGCCCATGGCGAACGTCCAGCCGAGCATGCCATGGCCGATATTGGCATGAATGCGCGGCGCGACGCGACGGATAATTGGCTGCGAATTGGCGGTCATCGGTCGCAACCCGGCCCAGCCGGCGCCAGCCGCGGCGAAATCCGCCACGCCGGGCAGCGCCGCTGCTGCTGCGGCCTGCAGCCGGCGCAGCGCAGCCGGGGCGATGCTGGTGTCCGCCACGCCGAGTTCGGCCCCGCCGGCCACCCGGATGCGACCGGCAAGCGGGCAGATGACGATCTTTCTGGCGACATCGGTGATGCTGAGTGCCAGTATTTCTGGTCCCGCCGGCATGGTCAGCGAATAACCCTTGATCGGCAGCAGCGCCGACCCCAGTCCCCAGCGCCGCAACAGCCGCGCCGACGCAATGCCGGCACAGACGACCAGCGCGTCCGCGGCGATCCGTTCCCCGGCGGCGGTGACAATGCCGGCGTCGTCATCGATGTCAGCCGCCACCGTGTTCAAGCGCAGCTCCACACCATAGTCGCCCGCCAGCACGGCAAGCAGCGCCACGCAAAAACGCTGCGGATCGCCCACCTCCTCCTGTGGCGACAGGATGGCACCGACGACCGGATCGCGGCGCGCGGCAAGCGCCGGCACCAGCGCCCGGGCTTCGGCGGCGGTCAGCACCGCCTGTTCGACACCGGCAGCGCGCTTTGTCGCCACCATTGCCTGTGCGGCGCGAAAACTGTCAGCCCCGGCATGGATATGCAGCTTGCCCGGCGCAGCATGGCCGAAATCGAGCGGGTGGCGCGCCAGCAGGTCATGCAGTGCCGCCCGCGATTCGAGCCCCAGTTCCAGCGCCGCGAGCGTGTTGGCACGGAACCGCCCCGGCGTCATGTTGCGCAACAGGCGCAGCAGCCAGCGGATATGGTCGGGGTCAAGCCGGGGCGCCAGCCGGATCGCCGGGTCAAGCCCGGCCAGCACGGCGGGCACATGGCGCAGCAAGGCCGGGCTGGCCAGCGCCTCGGTATAGACATAGCTGAGTTGCGCGCCATTGGCGAAGGATGCGCCGCATCCCGGCGCCGCCGCCGCGTCCACGAGGGTGACGGCAACGCCGCGTGATGCCAAGGCCCAGGCGGTGGCAACCCCGACGACACCGGCGCCGATTACGGTGACACGGCGCGGCAAGGCGTGTAAAATATTCATCGCAACAGACTAGGCTGCGCGCCGGCAGGCCACCAGCAGCGCTGCGCGCCATGAGGCATAGCCGATGGTTAAGACCGGCCGACGATGGCGGCAGTCATGGCTTCGACAAACCGCGTGCCCAGTTTCGACAAGGGGCGGTCTTCCAGCCAGGCGGCATGAACACCAAAGTCCAGCGCCGGCAGCAATGGTGAGGCCATTACTGCCGGATGCGCCATCGCCCGCGCCGTGAATTCATCAACCAGCGCCAGCCCTGAACCGAAGCGTACCAGCGCCGCGGCGATATAATAGGTACCCACTGCAATGCTGTGGCGCACATCGATATCGGCATCGGCAAGCGCCTGCGCCACCAGCGTGCCGATCGGGCCACTGCCCGAAACACTGATCAGATCGGCCCCGGCCAGCGTTGCCATCGGGACCGGGCCGGGATCGAAATGGCCGAGGGGGGCCAGCACCATCACCACGGCCGGCGCCAGCCAGCGTGTCGCCAGCCGCGGGTGGGGCTTCGGATCATAGCCAAAGGCGATATCGCATTCGCGTTCGTACAACGCCTGCGCCATGTCGTCATGGTGCAGCGTCTGCACATCGAAGCTGACATCCGGGTGGCGGGCACGAAAGCCGGCGATGGCGGCCGGCGCCACGTCCAGCCCAAGCGACGGCGCGATGCCGATGCGCAGGTGGCCGGCGCCGGAACGGCGCAGATTGCGGGCGGTTACCTGCAGCGACGAGACCCGGGCAAAAACCTCGTCGACCTCGCGAAACAACGCATGGGCTTCGTCGGTTGGTACCAGCCGGCCGCGCACAAGCTCGAAAAGGATGATGCCCAGCTGGCTTTCGGTATGCCGCAGCACCTTGCTGACCGCCGGCTGCGAGACGTTGAGCGCACGCGCCGCCGCGCTGATCGAACCGTTGCTGTAGACGGCGTGAAAAACCTCGATCTGTCTCAGGCGCACAGGCGTGATCCCGGCACGATCACGCCTGCAATCCGATCAAAATTCCTTCGACGCCTCAACGAAGATGAAGCGGCCGACGCCATCATGAAGCGCGCCATTGAAGCCATAGTTGGACGAGGTCAGCGGCGGCTGCTTGTCGAACAGGTTGCGCGCACCGATACGGAAGCGGGCACCCGACATCGGCCCGGCATCCTTGCCGGCGCGATACTGGACATAGGTGTTGACCGTCGTCATCGGTGCGACTTCATAGAATTGGCCGTTGATCAGCGCGCTGCCGGTATCATTTACCGCGCCGACATGGCTGAGCAGCACCCCGGCGCTGAAGCCGTTCATCTTCCAGGTCAGGTTGCTGGTGAATCGCCATTGCGGGTTGCCGTTCTGCTTGATGAGGCTGCCGGCCTGGGTGATGGTGATCCCGGTACCAAGCGTGCCAGCGGCATTGGCAGCGATCAGCTTTTGCTGGAGTTCGGACGGCGATTGCTCGAAGCGAGTCAGCTTGGCAGCGTTGAAATCAAAGTTGAAACTGCCCAGCGGGGTCTCGCGCAGATCAAAGCTGGCGCCAAAATCCAGCCCGCGCAGGTAGCGGGGCCCGAGGTTGAAATAATCATCCTGGACAAATTCCAGATCACCCACGACCTGGGTGCCGACAGGCGCCAGACGCACGACATTGGGGTTGCTGCGCCCACCCAACCGCTCGAGATAATCGAACAGGATCTGGTTCTGCGCGCCCTGTAGGCCGATCACACCCTTGGATGTAAGCGACCAATAATCGACCGTGATGGTCAGATTGGGCACCA
>JBMOFG010000028.1:0-11557 GCA_049314415.1 Polymorphobacter sp. | reverse complement strand
GAACACACTCTGGCGGTTTTGCGCCTGACGCAACCGTTCGGGAATACGGTAGATTTCCGATTCGGGCAGACGCGCGCACACCACGACTTCGTCGGGCGACGACGGTTTGGGGCAGGCTTCGGTGCCGAAAACGGTGACCAGCCGCTGGCGTGGCTTACTGGTATCGGCGTTGGGCGCCGGTGCCGGCTTCAGTGTCGACCTGAGCGGGAGGTCGGCTACTGCTGGAGGTGGCGGTGTTTCCTGCGCCCGCACGGGCAGAAAGGGCGCCGCCGGTATCGTTAGGGCCAGAACCAGCATCAGGGTCGTGCGCATCAGGCTTCACTCCACCACATCGATCATCAGCCTTACCGGCTTTTCGTCACAGGTGGAACCATGGAGTCGGTTGCCGTCGGGGGGGGCGTCGACCCGGCCTCAATGCTAGCGATACATTAATCGGGGTTGATATGCGTCGAATAGGTGAAGCGATCACCGGGATGCGCCGATACGGACACTTCGACCACCCGGCCATCGGCGTCGCGACAGCTTCGCACGATACGCAGCACCGGTGCCCGGCGTGAAATGCCGAGCGCGGCAGCCTCACGGCTGCCCGCGGCCATGGCACGCAGATCCTGGTTCACCCGGCCGATCTGGAAGCCGGCTGCTTGGGCCAGCTGCGAAAATAACGACTGGACCCCAGGTCGTAACCCGGCGACATGCGGTGCTAGGTCGGCATGAACATAGACATCAGTAAGGCTCATCGCCGGGTTGCTGGCATCGTGCCGGCGCTTGCCGGCCAGGTGAATCCAGCGACTGCCGGCGGCCAGGCCCAGATCGGCGGCCTGGGTCTGGCCCATGATCACCGTACCTACGACGTCGAAATCGCATTGTGATCCGGCGGTACCGAGCGAAAGGTCGCCAACGCCCGAGACTGGCGGGCACGACGCTGGGTTGCCGGCATCGACCGTGGTGCCCGAACCGCGGCGGCGATTAATCAAGCCTTCGGCCTGCAGCCGGCGCAGTGCTTCGCGGACCGTGAAGCGGCTCACGCCATAATGGTCGCACAACATTGTTTCGGTGGGCAACTGGCCACTGCCGAAGCGGCCGCTGGCGATGCTGGCGCGCAATTCATTGGCGACCTGCGCGTATCGAGGCCCGATGTCAGGGCGCGGCCGGGTCGACTTGTCGCCCTGTGGTGATTTCGGCCTGTCCACATGCGTCCCTTGCTTGCCATGTTAGCTTGATTGATGCGGGCCATCTCCGCATTATGTCCGAACAAGCCAGCCGCATTTGGCGCGGTTCTACAAGGTCACGCCGTGTCGCAGCCTCCCATTCCTTTGTCGCCATCGGCACGCTGTCCGGCATGACCGCGACGCGTGACTTGCTGGCCTTTGCTGCCGCACCGCGCACGCTGCCGGCTGCTGTGCGGCGGGCGGCCGTGATGTTGCTTGAGGACACGCTGGCGTGTGGTGTGGCAGGGTCGACAGCGCCCGGGGCTGATGGCGTGCTGGCAGCGGCGCGCGGCTGGGGAGCGGGCGGTGATGTGCCGGTATTGGGGCGCGCCGAACGCCTGCCGGCGGCAGCCGCCGCCTTTGTCAACGGCTTCCAAATCCATTGTCTTGAATGGGACGCGGTGCACGAAACCGCGGTGGTCCACGCCATGAGCGTGGTGACCGCGGCGGTCCATGCGGCAGCGCATACCCGGGAAGCCGACCCCGAAGCGGCCTTGGCCGCGCTCGTGACGGGGGTGGAGATCGCCTGTGTCCTGGGCATTGCCGCCGAAACCCCGCTGACATTTTTTCGACCCGCCACGGCCGGGTTGATTGGTGCGGCGCTGGCGGTGGCACGGCTGGCCGGATTGCCGCCGCACCGGTTCGGCGATGTGCTCGGCCTTGCCCATGCTCAATGCGCCGGAACTATGCAGGCGCATGTCGAAGGTTCGATCGCGCTGCCGTTGCAGGTGGCAGCAGCAGCGCGCGCGGCAATAACGGCGGTTGATCTGGTCGCTTCGGGTCTTTCCGGTCCGCAGGACGCGCTGGTGGGGCCGTTCGGTTATTTCCCATTGTTCGATGGCGGTGACCCGACGGCGATGGTGGCGACACTTGGCACGGTCTGGCGGATCACCGAAATCAGCCTCAAGCCCTGGCCTTCGGGGCGCGCCAGCCACGCGACGCTGGCGGCGCTGGAAGGCAGTGCGGCGCACGGGCAAGAGCCCGACCTTTTGGCAATCACCGCGCTGGTGCCACCGCTCATCGCGCGGCTGGTTGGGCGCCCGTGGCAGGTGACGATGACGCCAGCCTATGCGCGGCTGTGCCTGCCGTTTCTGGTGGCGTTGATGCTGCGCGACGGCCGCATCGACCCGCGCTGCTTCACGTCACAGGCTTTTGCCGACCCGGAACTGCAGGCGCTGGGTGCGCGGTTGACGATCGCGGTTGATGGCAACCCCGATCCGAATGCGCTTGGCCCGCAATGCTTTGTGCTGACCCATGTCGATGGTCGCCAGCAGAAAATCACCACTGCCGCCACTTTTGGCAGCCCCGCCAACCCCCTTTTGCCGGCCTGGCACGCTGGCAAGCTGGCCTTTGCCCGCTCGCTTGCCGCAGTGCCGGCGTCGCCGTGCGACCCGCTGCTGCTGCTGTGTGGTGGTGGCCATTGAATGCTCACAGGTTTAACCCGAAAGGACCCGCGACATGCGCCTGCTGGTATTGTTCAATCTGAAACCCGGAGTTTCTGCGGCCGATTACGAACATTGGGCGAAAACCCGCGACATGCCGACCGTGCGGTCGCTGCCTTCGATCGACGATTTTCGTGCGTATCGCGTCACCGGTCTGCTGGGAAGTGACACACCGGCGCCCTACGCCTATGCCGAAGTTATCGATGTCGCCAACATGGACGGGTTCTTTTCCGATATCGGCACCCCGACAATGCAGGCCGTTTCGGCCGAATTCCAGAACTGGGCCGATGCACCGCTGTTCCTGATGACCGCCGAGGTGCCATCGGTATGAGCGGGCGCTTTGCTGGCAAGGTGGTCGTCGTCACTGGATCGGGGCGACCGCGCGGGCTCGGCCAGGCGATCCTGCAGCGCTTTGCCGATGAAGGCGCCATCTGCGTGGTCTCTGATGTCGCCAGCGGCGGCGAAGGACTGGCGTCGTCCGACGATGCCCGCGCCGTTGTCGCCGATCTTGAGGCGCGCGGCGGGCAGGTGCTGTTCCGGGCCTGCGACGTCGCCGACGAAGCGCAGTGCGAAGCGCTGGTCGCCGCCACGGTCGCGGCCTTTGGGCGCATCGATGTGATGGTCAACAACGCCGGCATCGGCTTTGTCATGAAGCCGATGCTCGAAACCAGTGGTGCCGATTGGGACAGGGTGGTCGATGTCAATTTGAAGGGCGCGTTTCTGTGCAGCCGGGCAGCAGCGCGTCAGTTCATTGCGCAGGGGCCGGGGGCTGACGGCATCGCCGGGCGGATCATCAACATTGCGTCGCAAGCTGCCAAATCGGGCTTTCCGCACATGGCGCCCTATACCGCCTCGAAGCACGGCATGGTCGGATTGACGCGGTCGAACGCGGTGGAACTGGGTCCGCATCGCATCACCGTCAACGCCGTCTGCCCCAATCACGTCACAACGGGGCTGGGCGCGGCGCAGAACGATTATTTCTCGAAACTGCTCGGGTTCGCTACGGTCGACGCCTATCTCGCCAACATGAAAGCGAAGAACCCGCTGGGCCGGCCGGGGCTGGCCAGCGATACGGCGGCGGCCTGCGCCTGGCTGGCGTCGGCTGACGCAGTCTATGTCACCGGCGAAGCGGTCAACGTCAGCGGCGGCGAGGAAATGCACTGATATTTACCTCCCGCCCCGCAAGGGGAGGGAGGGGGTTTCAGATCGTCCGGGCGATGACCTCGCGCATGATTTCGCTGGTACCGCCATAGATGCGCTGCACGCGCGCATCGCGCCACATGCGGGCGATCGGATATTCGTTCATGTAACCGGCGCCGCCATGCAGTTGCAGCGCCGCATCGACGACCCGGCCCTGCATCTCGGTATGCCAAAGCTTGGCAGCGCTGGCTTCGGCGGCGGTCAGCTTGTGTTCGAGCAGGCGCTTCAGCCCCCAGTCGATATGCGCCCAGCCGACCTGAAGCTCGGTCTTCAGCGATGCGAGCGTAAAGCGGGTGTTCTGGAAATCGAACACCGTCTTGCCGAAAGCTTTGCGATCCTTTGTGAATTTGACTGCTTCGTCGAACGCCCGCTGTGCGCCGGCCTGGGCCGAAATGGCAATGCCGAGGCGTTCCTGCGGCAACTGGCTCATCAGATAGATGAAGCCCTTATTCTCCTCGCCAAGGCAATTGGTCATCGGCACGCGGACGTCGTTGAAGAATAATTCCGACGTATCGGCTGAATTCTGGCCGATCTTGTCGAGGTTGCGGCCGCGCGCAAAGCCTTCGGTTCCGGCTTCGACGAGGATCAGCGAGGTGCCCTTGGCACCCTTGTCGGGCTCGGTCTTGGCGACGACGATGATCAGATCGGCGTTCTGGCCGTTGGTGATATAGGTTTTCGAACCCGAGATGACATAATGATTGCCGTCCTTCTTGGCGGTCGTGCGCACGCCCTGCAGGTCGGACCCGGCGCCCGGCTCGGTCATCGCGATGGCAGTGATAAGCTCGCCGCTGATCATCTTGGGCAGATATTTCTGCTTCTGCTCCTCGCTGCCATAGGCAACGATGTAATCGGCGACGATATCGGATTGCAGGGTGATGCCCGCCGACGACCCGGCATAGGCGAGTTCTTCGTTGACGACGGCGTTATAGCCGAAATCAAGGCCAAGGCCGCCATATTGTTCGGGCACCGTCGGGCAGAGCAAGCCGTTCTCGCCGCACGCCCGCCAGAATGCCTTGGAGACGATGCCTTCTTCCTCGAACGTGTCGAGATGCGGGTAAAGTTCCTTGTCGAACAGCTTTCGAACGGTACCGCGAAAGGCTTCATGGTCGGCGTTATAGGCGCCGCGTTCGCTGGTATCGAGCATCTGTGGGTCCCCCGTCATCGCTGGTTGCCATCGTTGTTAGCCGAAATGCGGGCGGGCGCGCCACCTGTCTTGCATGTCAGGGCAAAGGGGTGCGACTATATCGCCATGCGCCATATTGCTCTCCTCGCTCTCGCCCTTCTCGCCAGCCCGGTGCTTGCCGCTGATGACCCCAATCTCGCCCGCGCCCGCGCCGTGCTAAAGGCGCAGCCGATCATCGACGGGCACAACGATTGGGCCGAGCAGCTGCGCGGCCAATTCGGTGAGAAATGGTGGAGCGTCGACCTGATGGCCGATAGCCGCAAGCTGCCGGCGCCCTTGCAGACCGACATCCCGCGCCTCCACGCCGGCCAGGTCGGCGGGCAGTTCTGGAGTGTGTGGGTCCCGGCGAATGTCACCGGGCCGGCGGCGGTCAAGGCGACGCTCGAACAGATCGACATCATCCGCGGCATCGTTGCGCGCTACCCCAAGGATTTCGAGCTGGCCGCTACCGCTGCCGACATGCGCCGCATCCAGAAGACCGGCAAGGTCGCCAGCCTGATGGGCGTCGAAGGCGGCAGCCAGATCGACAATTCGCTGCCGGCGCTGCGCATGTTCTACGCCCTCGGCGTCCGCTACATGACGCTGACGCACGTCCGCCACAATGACTGGGCTGACAGCGCCAATGAAGCGCCGCGCGAGAAGCCGTTGACGGCGTTCGGCGAGGCGGTGGTGCATGAAATGAACCGCATCGGCATGATCGTCGACCTGAGCCATGTGTCGGAAAGCACGATGAAGGGGGCGATGGCGGTGTCGAAGGCGCCGGTGATGTTCTCGCACTCCTCGGCGCGGGCGCTCGTCGATCATCCGCGCAACGTGTCCGATGAGGTGCTGGCGCTGCTCAAGGCCAATGGCGGCGTCGTCATGGTCAACTACGCCCCCGGCTATGTCAGCCGCGCCCGCCAGGAGTGGGAGGCCGCCCGCGCCGCCGAACGCGCCCGCGCTAATGCGCCGCCCTATTCAGGCCTTTTCATAGGCCAGCCCGAACGCGCCGCCGCCGCGCTCGCCGCGTGGGAAAAGGCCAACCCGATGCCGCCGGTGACGCTGGCCGAGGTTGCCGACCATCTCGATCATCTCGCCAAACTGGCGGGACATGACCATGTCGGCATCGGCAGCGATCTTGACGGTATCGACACCACGCCGACGGGGCTGGAGGGCGTCGAAACCTATCCGGCGCTGATCGCCGAGTTGCTGCGCCGCGGCTGGAGCGAGGACGACTGCAAGAAGCTAGCGGGGGGCAACATCCTGCGGGTGCTCGAGGTAGTGGAGAAGCTGTCGGCGGGGACGCAGGGCGAGGTGCCGAGTGCGGCGACGCCGTGAGCGACAAGCCGCCGGCGAGATGATGTAGCAATAGCCCGCGTGATCGGCACCCGGGAATCGTTGGCGAGCGGGAACAGATCACGAATGCACAATTTTCTGAAGTCGCTCGTCTGCCTGCTGGCGTTTGCCGTCGCTGTTCCGGCCGCGACCGGCAATTGGACAGTTGCCGATCCGCAGTTCGGCGATGGCGGCACCGACGCTTTCTATGATTGGACGACAAGCGTTCCGAAGGGCGCGCCGCGCGTCGTTCGCCACATGCCCTTTAGGCCCGAAATGTCGCTGGTCGAGGCTGGGGTGAGCGAGCGGGTGCTCTACACAAGCCGGGGCGGTCCCGACGGCCGTAAGCCCATTATCGTGTCGGGCGGTGTCTATCTGCCCAAGGGCAAGCCACCGGCGGGGGGCTGGCCGGTAATCGCCTAGGCCCATGGCACGGTCGGCTTTCCCGACATCTGCGCGCCATCGTTCAACGGATGGTCGGAACGAGACACGGCCTACCTCAACGGCTGGCTTAAACAGGGCTATGCCATTGTAGCATCCGATTATGAAGGGCTGGGGACCGATGGCCCTCACCCCTATATGATGAGCCGGTCGGAGGCGACGGCGGTGCTGGATGCGGTGGTCGCGGCTCGCACGACCTACCCGGTCTCGTCGCGCGTCGTGATTGTTGGCCAGTCGCAAGGCGCGCATGCCGCCGCGAACGCCGCCTTGATGCAGTATGAAATCGCGCCCTCGCTGGATGTGAAGGGCCTGGTGCTGACCGGCTGGCCGGGCACGATGGCGATGCCGCCGTTGAAGATGGACCGGTTTGACCTCTGGTCGGCGCTTTATCTGCGGTACCTGCCGACATATGCCGCGATGGACCCGGTATTTCGACCCGCGACGATGCTCACCCCGGCAGGCAAGGCCGTATACGAAGGCTTTCGGATCAGTTGCGGCTCGGCGGCAATGGCAAAATTCATGCAGGACAAGCCGATTTCCAGTGCCTTGTTCACCGCAGACCCGAGTGCGCTGGAAGTCCGGGCGCAACCCTATCGCGCCTATCCACCGCTGGCTTTCAAGGTTCCGGTGTTTCTCGGTATCGGGTTGAGCGACGAGCAGGTGTCGCCGCGCCTCGCATTCGAGGCCGGCAAGCAGGCGTGCGCATTGGGGGCAAGTATCGCGATACATCTGTACCCCGGCTTCACGCACGGATCGACGGTGTTGCGATCACAGGATGATTCAACGAACTGGGTGCGCGATGCCTTTGCCGGCAAGGTGCTGCCCGGCGGCTGTCAACAGGCGACATTCCCCAGCGGCTGACAGCGTTTTGTAGCTGATCTGGTGATAATATGGGGCCGCGGCAAAGCCGCGGCTGACGTCGGACGAGTTCGGCTGGCGGGAGGCCAGCCGAACTCGCTGGCCGTGCTTGCGCCTGTCGGCGCAATGCGCAGCAAAGTGGCCGCCGCTGATTGCTCAGCGGCGGCCACTGTGTCGTGCCCGCAAACCCTTTCGCGCCGCCTCCGCCTTACGGCGGAGCTGTTTGACCCGGCGGATGGGGGCTGATCTTGCGATCAGGCCGCACTCGCCCTGGGCGTCGCGTGCCGGTCTGTGCCACGGCACTTTCGCGGTTGCTCCGGTCCGCTCGCGCGACCATATTTCCCCGCTGGACCGATCCGGTTCCACTCCCCTTGCTGCTGCCATTCGCATGGCGTCGGCGCTGGTTCGCCTTCCCGTTTCGACCCGCCGCGCTTTGCTCCACAATTTCCTGGGTTTTCCCCGAAAATTCCCAGCTAACCCGGCATAACCGTTTCATTTTCTTTGGCATTTCTGCCACTGTCAATTCCCGGCTACAGATGAATGGTCTCACCTTTGCCCGAGTCGTCAAAACGAAATAATCGCCGCCAGGCCTGTGGATAACGAGGATAACGGGGATAAGTGGGGCAGATTCAGCCTTCCTCCCGCCTGCGGGAAAGGAAGCTTTCACCCCGCGGTCCAGCCGCCGTCCATCGACAGGTTGGTGCCGGTCATCTGCGCTGCCGCATCGCTGCACAGGAACAGCGCCAGCGCTGCCACCTGCTCGACGGTAACAAATTCTTTGGTCGGCTGGGCGGTCAGCAGCACATCATTGATCACCTGCTCGCGGGTCAGGCCGCGGGCGGCCATGGTATCGGGGATCTGCTTTTCCACCAACGGGGTCCAGACATAGCCGGGGGAGATGCTGTTGGCGGTGATGCCGTGCGTTGCCACTTCCAGCGCCACGGTCTTGGTCAGCCCGTCGATGCCATGCTTGGCGGCGACATAGGCGGATTTAAATGGTGAGGCGACCTTGGAATGGGCCGAGGCGGTGTTGATGATGCGGCCCCATTTGCGCGCCTTCATGCCGGGCACGACGGCGCGCATGGCATGGAAGGCTGCCGACAGGTTGATGCCGATGATCGCATCCCATTTTTCGGGCGGGAAGTCCTCAATTGGCGAGACGAACTGGATGCCGGCGTTGTTGATCAGGATGTCGACGGCGCCGAAGGCGGCATCGGCCTCGGCGATCATCGCGGCGATGGCGTCGCCCCTGCTCATGTCGGCGGCGGAATAGAGCGCGCGGACGCCGAACTCAGTTTCAAGCCCGGCGCGTTCCGCCTCGATCGCCGCCGGATCGCCGAAGCCGTTGATCATCACATTGGCGCCAGCCCTGGATAAAGCCTTGGCAATGGCGAGGCCGATCCCCGACGTCGAACCCGTGATGACGGCGGACTTACCTTTGAGCATAGCGCATCCCTTTCAAATGAGGCGCTGGGACCAGCTTTAGCTATGCTGGGCCCCAGTCGCCGGAAGCAAAATCAGTCCCGCTCCACCGCAATCGCCGTTGCTTCGCCGCCGCCAATGCACAGCGCCGCAACGCCGCGCTTGCCGCCAGTGCGTTCCAGCGCGGCGACCAAAGTCGCGATGATCCGCGCCCCCGACGCGCCGATGGGGTGGCCGAGCGCAGTGGCGCCGCCATGGATGTTGAGCTTGGCGTGTGGGATGCCGAGGTCGTACATGGCGATCATCGCGACGGTGGCAAAGGCTTCGTTGACTTCGAACAGGTCGACATCGGCGACGGTCCAGCCGGCCTTTTTCAACAGTTTTTCGATCGCGGGCACCGGTGCGGTGGTGAACTTGCCGGGTTTATGGGCGTGGGCGGCATGGGCGACGAAGCGCGCACGCACCCGCAGGCCCTGCGCCGCCGCTGTGCTGGCGCGGGTCAGCACCAATGCGGCGGCCCCGTCCGAAATCGATGAGGCATTGGCGGCGGTGATCGTGCCGTCCTTGGCAAAAGCGGGCTTGAGGCCGGGGATCTTGTCGGGACGTGCCTTGCCGGGTTGTTCATCGGCGGCAACGACCGTGTCGCCGCCGCGGCCGGGCACCGTTACCGGGGTCACTTCGTCGTCAAAGGCGCCCGAGGCGATGGCGGCATTGGCGCGCGCCAGGCTTTCGATGGCGAAATCGTCCTGGGCGGCGCGGGTGAACTGGTAATCGCGGGCGCTTTCCTCGGCAAAGGCGCCCATCAGCTTGCCAGGGTCATAGGCATCTTCCAGCCCGTCGAGATACATCGAATCCATTAAGGCATCATGGCCGATGCGCGCGCCGCTGCGGTGCTTTGTCATCAGATAGGGGGCGTTCGACATGCTCTCCATTCCGCCTGCGACGATAACCGCGGCGGTACCCGCGAGCAGCGCGTCATGCGCCATGATCGTTGCCTGCATCCCCGAGCCGCACATCTTGTTGACCGTCGTCGCTTCCACTGACAGCGGCAGCCCGGCGCCGAGCGCCGCCTGTCGCGCCGGGGCCTGGCCGAGCCCAGCGGGGAGAACGCAGCCCATGAAGATCTGCTCAAAGGCGTCGGGCGCCACGCCCGAATGCGCGACGGCGGCCCGAACCGCGACAGCGCCCAGTGTCGTCGCGCTGACGCCCGCAAGCGCGCCTTGGAAGCCGCCCATCGGCGTGCGGGCAAAACCGGTGATGACAATCGGGTCGGTGGGAAGCGTCATACAGGGTTCCATTGCTTATTGCCGGTTGACTTAGGCCCGCCGCCGCCAAAATCAAACCGTGTTGGCGATCAGTCCGGCGAGCAGCGGATTGGGGAAGCGCCGGCGCTGGATGATGGCGTAAAAACTTTCGGCGAGTTGCGGCAGGCGATGTACCTCGACAAGCGTCCCAGCGACCAGTTCGTCGCGCACCACGATTGGCGGCACCAGCGTCAACGCATCCGAATCGCGCGCTAGCAGGCGCAGCATTGCCATGTCGTCGACTTCGGCCAGGATGACCGGCCGAATGCCGGCGGCCTCGAGCAACCGGTCAAAGGGCGCGCGGATATCGCTGTCATGGCTGGGCAGCAGCAACGGCGCGGCGTGCAGACTTTCTGGCCAAGTGAAATCGACAGCGGCAAAACGCGGCGGGCCGACAAGGCTGACCGGCTGTTCGTCGATGCGGTGGCTGATCAGTGCGTTGCGGGCATCTTGCGATACCGGCGTGTTGGCAAGGATGACATCGACTTCATGCGTTTCCAGTTGCACCAGCAATTCGCGCAGCGTGCCCGAGCGCAGGATCAACTCGACATCGGAGCGCCCGACCAGCGGTCGCACGAACTGGAGCTGGAAATTGCGTGACAGCGTCGGCAGCGCGCCGACGCGCAGGATCTGCTGATCAGGCCCCGGCCGCCCGGCCAACGTGCTCGTCAGCGCATCGCCGGTAGCAAATATCCGGTCGGCATGGTCGAGCGCGATGCGACCAGCCTCGGTTAACAGCAGTTTCTTGCCGACCCGATCGAACAGCGAGTGGCCGAGTTGCGCTTCGAGTTTTTGCACCTGCACTGACAGTGCCGATTGCGACAGGTTGAGCGTTTCGGCGGCGCGGGTCAGGCTGCCATGATGCGCAATCGCACGGAAATAGCGCAAATGGTTATAATTGATGGTCGCCATCCAATCATTCTATAAAAACGAACGATTACACGCAATCATTATATTTTATTTTGGTTGAATCGGCGCTTATCGGGAAGGTCGCCTCGCTCATGGAGACGATGATGACCACCCCCTTGCTCTGGCTGCTGCTTGTTGGCCCGGGCGCACTTATCTTGCTCGGTTGCCTGTCCAGTGCCGATCGGACCCCACTCGTGCTGGCGGCGCGCGCGCGGGCAGCCGCGCTCTTGGCGCTGGCCAGTGCACTGGTGATGGCCGGCGTCGTTGCGACATTCG
>JBMOFG010000027.1:0-11617 GCA_049314415.1 Polymorphobacter sp. | reverse complement strand
CAGGGCGGCAGCCGGGCGGCCGGCGTTCAGCGGCTTGAACTCATCGAACTTGCCGATGAAGGCGTGCGTCAACAGGCGTTGATTTCAGGTGACATCGATATTGCCCGGGTCGGCATTGACGAAATTGCCTATCTGCGCGCGCGCGGGCTCCGGCTGGTTCGGTCGCCGTCGATGCAGGTCATGTCGCTGGCCTTTGCGATCGAAGGCCGCAAGCCCGGGCCGCTTGCCGATCTCCGGGTACGGCAGGCCCTCAACATGGCAGTCGATCGCGACACGCTGGCTCGAACCCTGTTGCAAGGCCTTGCTGCGCCGGCGAGCCAACCCGGGGCGCTGGGCACGCTTGGCCACGATACGACCCTGCCGTCGATCGCTTATGATCCCGGCGGCGCTCGGGCACTGCTGGCGGCGGCCGGCTATCCGAACGGCTTTGCATTGCGCGCCGATGTGGTTGTGGGATCATTGCCCGCCGACGCGCTGATCTATCAGGCAATGGCGCGCTATCTCGCGGACATCGGCGTCAGGATGGAATTGCGCGCGATCCCGTTTCCGGTGTTTCTGCGGCGGTATCTGTCGAATGACTGGGGTGATGCCGATGCTTTTGGCCTGTCATGGAATGCGGCACCCTACAACGATATCCAACGCCCGCTGGAAAATTTCTCCTGCCTGAAGAAGCCCCAGCCGTTCTTCTGTGACAAGGCGCTGGCGGCGGCAATCCGCGCCGCCGGCAGCGAGACCGATCTCGATCGCCGGTTGATCATGCTGAAGGCGCTGGCGGCATCGCATCAGCGGGCCGCGCCTTCGCTGTTCCTTGTCGAACAGATCGACCTTCTGGGTGTTTCGCCGCGCATTTCCGGGCCGGTTCCGGTCGCCAACCGGGTACCGGTTTACGAAGCGCTGCGATTGCAGTCGCAATGAATATGCCCGCGACGCGCGATGCGTCGCGGGCTCAGGCAAGTCGGCGCGAAATGCCGGTCAGTCTTGTGCAGCCGTAAACGCATACCATGAACCGGGACCTGCCAGTTTGGGAATTCGCGTTTCCACGACATTCGCATCGGCAAACCCCGCCGCGAGCAGTTCGCTCCGAAAGTCGCTGGTGGCATATTCCAGCCAGAAGGGTTCGTTGTTGTGTTCCAGGTCATAAGCACGCTCGGCCTCTTCCCAATGCGCCTTGTTGCGGAACAGCAGGTCGACGTCCTGGTGGACGCAAATGCCGCCCGGGGCCAGCAGGCGACGCGTTTCGGCCGCGACGCGGCGGCGACTATCGCCTGAAATCTCGTGAAACAGGTTGTGACTGACGATCAAGTCGAAATGGCCATCGGGAAAGCCGGTGTTGCCAGCGTCCATCTGGTGAAAGTGCACGGCAACGCCCATGGCTTCGGCGCGGGCATGCGCATAGCGAAGCATCGACGAGCCCAGATCACAAGCGTGGACTTCGCAATCGGGATATGCCGTCGGATAACATGCGCTGGCACCGCCGGCCGAACAGCCCATGTCGAGCATGCGACGCGGTTTCCACCCGGGACGCTGCGTTGCCAGCCATTTGACCACGGCGCCGGCCTTCGAATCGTCTCCGGCCATGCCGCGGCCCATCGAATACAAGCGCCCGCCGCTTTCATAAAAGGCGCCAGCGATAATGCTGTCGCCGTCGGGATCCGGCGGGCAATAGCCTTCAGGCTGAAGATGAACGAAACAGTCTTCATAAACGGCTTCTGGCGCGAATCCCGGATCGAGCGCGAGCGAGCCTTTCTTGGCCGGGTTGGCGATCAGCCGTGCCGCTTCGGCCTGCATACGGTCATGGTCCCGATAAACGGTTTCGCCCACCGCCTGCCACATCATCTCCTGACTGGCGCGGTTGATCGATTTGGTGAAACGATAGTGCGACGTGGCATCAAGCGCTTCTTCGGCTTCGCTGCGATTTTCCGGCGGCCGGCCATGCGCGGCAACGAAAGCGGGCTCGCCGATCTTCTTGTAGGCAAGGCCGACACCGGTGCGCAGATTGCCCATGAGATGACGCTTCAAGGCGAGGACGAAGCGCTGCCGGGCGATCTCATCGGCCATGGGCTGGGCAAGAACGGAATGACTCATGACTTAATTCCTTTCGAGGTTTGCGCCGCGGCGCGATGAATGGCCTTGCGAACCCGCGGGTAGGTGCCGCATCGGCAGATATTGGTGATGGCATCGTCGATTTCGGCGTCGGTCGGCGATGGTTTTTGCGCGAGCAGTGCAGTTGCCGCCATGATCATGCCGGGTTGGCAATAGCCACATTGCGGCACATCCTCGGCAATCCAGGCGGCCTGAACCTTGTGTTTGCCGCCCAGCCCCTCGAGCGTCGTAATGCGTTTGCCGACGACATCGGCAAGGGTGGTCATACACGACCGGGTTGCGACGCCATCGACATGGACCGTACAGGCGCCGCAAAGGCCAGCGCCACAGCCGAACTTGGTTGCAGTGAGGCCCAGATCATCGCGCAACACCCAAAGCAGCGGCGTATCGCCGGCGGTTTCGACGCTTCGGCTTTTGCCATTGACGGTTATCCTGGCCATCTGACCTCCCTCACAACAACGCCAGCAGCGCCAGCGCCTCGCGCTCGGCGGCTTCGCAGGCGCCTTCCATGCCTTGTTGCAGATCCGCCAGATGTTCGCCGGCAAAGCGCACGCGTCCCCAGGGCTGGCGCATCGCCGAAAACAGCGGCGCCGTCTGGCCGGGGGCAAAATAATGATAGGCGCCGCCGGCGGCACTGGCATCGTTCCAGCGCGTCACCGCACCAGGCGAGACGGCACCCTTGGTCGCCGGACGCAGCCGGGCAAGTTCCGCGATTACCCAGCCGCTGATGTCGGCATCGCGCAAACGTGCGACGCGCGCTGCCGAGCTACCGCGCAACCAGCAGGAAATCGTCGGCAGTCCGCCACCCTGACCGGCCGCCGACGTGATCCGCTGCAACGGGCCATCGACATACATGGCCGGCGGCAGGCCATCGCTTTCCCAGAACGCCCGGTCGACGACCAGCGTGACCATTATGATCGCCGAATAGGGCAATGTTGCCACCGCCCGTCGAAATGCCGGATCGGGCAACGGATCGAGCGTGATCCGGCGCAGCGCTGGAAAGGGCACGGCGCACAACCCGAAACGGCCCTGAAAACGGCGTCCGTCGGCGGTGCGCATGTCGACGCCGCTGGCATCCTGAACGATGGCGGTCACCCGTGCGCCGATCTGCACAGCGTCGCCAAGGCTCGCCGCCATGGCGCGCGGCAGGGACTGGCTGCCGCCCCTGACCCGAACGGCGGCTGCCGCACCGATGGTTTGCACCAGCCGTTTGCGGCAGGCAAACAGCGCCGACATGCCCGAAAGCGCTGGTCCATCGAAACTATGCTGAATCAACCGCAGCGCTTCATCGTCGGCACCGCCGCGTCGAAGCAAGGTGGAAACGCCGATCGCATCAAGGCCGGCGTGTTCAGGCAATTGCCATTGATCAAGCGCAGCCACCGGATTGGCGGCATCCAGAAAATGGGCATACAACCGTCCGGGCAAAAGCGCCCGCGCCGGGCCGGGGACGCGATTGGCCGGGCTTGTCGCCCAGGCCGACGCCGGCATGACACGGCCACCTGCCGCAATCGAATCTCCGGGCACCGGGTCGATACGCGGCATCGTGGCAAGGTCGAGGGCCGCGATCTCCCGCAGCACCCTTGCGTACATGGCGTCGATGGTCTGACCACCGGCTTCGGGTTTGCCGGGCAGATGCTCGAGAGTCTTGAGACGACCGCCCACTGCATCGGCCGCTTCGAGCACCACAACTTTCGCGCCTTCCGCAGCCAGCAGCCGCGCCGCGTGCAGCCCGGCGATGCCGGCACCGGCAATGACCACATCCACCCGGTCGGTGGTGCCACGCGCCGCTGTGCCGCCCGAGAGGGCCATGGCTGCCGTTCCGGCAACCAGCGAGCGACGCGACAGCATCATTTGGCCCGCCGTGCCTCGGCGGGGTCCAGATCGCGCGCCACGCGGAAACCGAACATGAAATATCGCGTGTCGGCCGGATCGCGCCCGCGAAAACTGACACTGTTGCGGTCGGGCCTGGTCATCCAGCTACCACCGCGCACCGACCGGCGTTCGCAGGCTTGCCCGGCCTGGGGTTCAACCGCAACGCCGTTGCGATGATCGGCCGGATAGGGAGCGATGTAGCAATCCTGCGTCCATTCCCAGACGTTGCCGATCATGTCGTAAAGGCCGAAAGCGTTGGGTTTGTAACGGCCAACTCGCGCCACCGTGGCGGCGCCATCATTGCAACGGGCATTTGCCCAATTGAAGCGCCCGGTGCCGGCGGCATCGTAGAAATTGGCATAGCCGCAGCCGGCTTCGGGGTCATCGCCCCAATAGAAATCGGTCGTGGTGCGGGCGCGGGCGGCATATTCCCATTCGGCTTCGGTCGGCAGGCGATAGGGTTTGCCCGTCGACCGCGCCAGCCACGCGACAAAAGCCCTGGCATCATGCCATGACACGCAACTGACTGGTTCATCGGGTTGAATGGCGCGGCCATAGCCCGGGTCCTGCCAGCGCGCGGCGGCATAAGGTAACGCGCCTTTGGGCCAGACTTCGCAGCCCGGTGCGTCGGCAGCACCGGTTTCCTTCACAAAACGGGCGAACTGGCGGTTGGTGACTTCAGTCGTCGCAAGGCCGAATGGCCTGTCGATCGTTACCTTATGGGCTGGTCCTTCCGGGCGACCGGCTTCGCCGCGATCGGCACCCATCACAAAACTGCCGGCGGGAATGAACGCGATCGGCGTACAATCGGCGCAATCGCGCACTGTCGGTGCCGCTTGGGCAGCAGTTGCGAACATCAGCAACAGGAGCAACGGCAAGGCGCGCATCAGGCCAGTTCCCATCCGGACGTCGCAAGCGGCAGCCGCCGGATACGTTCGCCGCCTGCTGCCGCAATGGCGTTGGTGATCGCGGCGGCAATCGGCACCAGCCCAGGTTCCCCGGCACCGCCCAGCGCTTTGCCGCTATTGACGATGATGATGCTGATCGGCGGGACGTCCTTTAACTGGGCGACGCGGTAATCGTTGAAATTGCTCTGGATAGTCGCACCGGCAGCAAAGCCGACATCGCCCCATAGGGCGGCAGTCAAACCGAAGATGATGCCGGATTCGATCTGCGCTTCGACCCCGGCCGGATTGATCGCCGTGCCACAATCGACCGCAGCCCAGACATGTTCGAGCCGCACGACACGATCGCGCACGCTGACCTCGACAACCTGTGCGACAAAGCTGCCATAGGATTCGGCGAATGCGACCCCAAGCCCGTGTCCGGCAGCCAAGGTGCGACCCCAGCCACTGGCGCTGCCGACCGCATCGAGCACTGCCTGCGCCCGTGGTTCGCCAGCCAAGCTGGCCTTGCGCAATGCCAGCGGATCGATTCCGGCAGCACGCGCCGCTTCATCAACCAGCGATTCGAGGAAAAAGCCGTTGTGGCCATGGCCCACCGATCGCCACACGCCAATCGGGACCGGGGTGGGCGTCGACGTCCAGCCAAGCCGGAAATCATCAAGCGAATAGGGCATGTCGCGCAGCCCCGACACGGCGATCGGATCGAACTTGCCGTTCAAGCGCCCCGGGCGACCAAATTCGCTGATCGACGGTCCGGCGAGGTGCATGTCGAGCCCGCTCAACCTGCCGCCAGCGACCTTCGCGCGCCCGTGCATCGCAAAGGCAGGGCGATACATGTCACAGGCCATGTCTTGCTCGCGCGACAGGATGAGCTTCACCGGCCGGCCGGCCGTCGCCGAAAGCTCGGCTGCCAGAATGGCAAAATCCGAATACCAGCGCCGCCCGAAACTGCCTCCGGCGGGTAGCGAATGAATGATGACCTTGTCGGCAGCAATGCCAAGACTGGTGGCGATTTCATCACGTGCCTTGGTCTGGCTTTGCACGGCTGCCCACAAGTCGCAGCCGCCATCGCGGACGTCGGCAAGCGCGGTCAGCGGTTCCATCGCGGCATGCGCCAGAAATGGCGCTTCGAAAACGACACCGGGTGCGGCGGCAAACGTTTCAGGGGCGCCTTTTCCAGCAACCGGGATCGGTGCGCGGTCAAGCCCGGACAGGATCGTTCTGCGCAACGTATCGCTGCTTGCGACGTCGTCGGCAAAGCTTGCCGTGAACCGCGGTGCCGCCGCATCCAGCCCGCGCCGCGCCGTCCACCAGCGCTCGGCGAGTACCGCCAGCCCAGGCACCAGGCCATGTTTGGTTTCAATGACGGCAACAACGCCAGGCACGGCCAGCGCAGCAGATCGGTCATATCCAGCCAGCTTGCCGCCTGTCACCGGTGCCAGCGCTACCGCCGCCTGCAGCATGCCGGGCAATCTAACATCAAGGCCGAACAACGTTTCGCCCCGAACCTTGGCAGGCGTGTCGAGGCGCGACAGGCGCTCACCGACCAGCCGGCGTTCGGGGCGTGGCGCCATCTGGGCAGGAGGCGCCAGCTTCTGCGCATCGGCGGCAACATCGGCATATCGTAAACTGCGACCAGAGGCGCGATGATGGACAACGCCCGTCGCCGTCGAGCAATCGGCAGCAGCAACTTGCCAGCGTGCCGCCGCCGCCGCGATCAGATTGGTGCGCGCCGCGGCGCCGATGTCGCGGATCAGATCATGATAGCCGCGGATGCTGTACGATTGGCCGACCGACTGGGTCTTCTTGCCGGGGTTGTTGAAAACCTCGCCCGCCCCGGCGATCCGCAGATCGATCGTTGCCCAGTCGACGTCCAGCGAATCCGCCAGGATCTGGGCCAGCGAGCTGCCGATGCCCTGGCCGATTTCGGCAGCCGGGCTGGTGAACATGATGCGATTGTTTGCTGAAATCGCCAGAAAAGCCGCCAGTGATTTTTCCGTTATCAACGTGTCGCTCTGGGCGGCCCGCGTCGGTGCACCGGTGCCGATGATCGCGATCGCGCCAACAAGGCCGCTGGCACGCAGCAGCGCGCGACGGTTCAGCCAGAAATGTCCGTTGGGTTCCCCCGCCATCGCTATCACCCGTGCCATGCGTCGCGGCAACTTGCCTGTGTTTTACATCGCTTGCCGTGAAACATCATATTGTCATAACGATATTATCATGTCATGGAGGGGAGGCTCTTACAAGAGGAATTTGCCGCGTGCTGTCGCTCCACAAGGCCCGAAGCTGAAACCGATGCTGGCGGCTTTGTCTCCTCGCTCGATGCAGGCGCGCTGGACGCTGTGGCTGGTCGTCTTCGTCGATCTCATCGGCTTTGGCATCCTGGCGCCGCTGGTGCCCTTTTACGCCATCAACACCGGATTGACGCCGGCGACGATCACGCTGGTGATTGCCTCCTATTCGCTGTGCCAATTCGCCGCGATGCCGCTCTGGGGCCATGTAAGTGACAAATATGGCCGGCGCCCGGTGCTGCTCGTCTCGATGCTGGGCCACGCGGTTTCCTATGCGATGCTCGGTTTTGCCGACACCTGGCAGATTTTGTTGCTGTCGCGGGTGCTTGGCGGCGTGACCTCGGCCAACCTGGTTACCGCCTATGCCTATGTGACCGATGTCACCCCCCAGGCCGAACGTGCCAAGGCCATGGGGCGTATTTCGGCGGCATTCGGATTGGGCTTTGTGGTCGGCCCGGCGCTGGGCGGCCTGCTCGCGGGCGGTACGACACTTGCCGACACCAACCTGCTCCGCCCGGCGCTTGCTGCCGGCGGCCTGTCACTATTGTCATTTGTGGGCATATTGTTGTTCCTGCCCGAAAGCCATGATCCGGCTGCGGCCAGCAAGGCCGGCGAAACCCGGCCTGGCATGTTGCACGGCTTTGGCAGTGTCCTGCGCCGCCCCATGCTCGCCGGGCTGGTCGCTGTCTGCATCATCGTCATCACCTTTGTTGCCGCGCGCGAAGCGATTTTTTCGATCTGGGCACATGACACAATGGGGTTGAGCCCGCGCCAGATCGGCATGCTGCTTGCCGTTTCCGGCGCCACCATCACCTTGTTCCAGTTCTTTGCGATGGGGCCTTTGGCGAAGAGATTCGATTCGGTGACGCTGGTTCGTGTTGCGCTCGGATTGTATTTCGTGGCGTTTGCCGGTCTGATCCTGGCCACCGACATAGTGCATGTCGCGGCGGCGACAATTTTTGCATCCTCGGCCACCGCCTTGTTCCAGACCAATATGCAGACCTTGATTTCCACAGGCGCCGGATCGCATGAACGTGGCATGATCATGGGCGTTTATCAGGGGTCGAGCTCCCTTGCTCGTTTCGGCGGCCAGGCAGTTGCCGGCTCGATGTTTTCCTTCATCGGGCCAAATGCGCCCTTTGCAATCGGCGCGGTGATGATGGTTCCGGCATTCGTGCTGTTGACCTGGGTCGGGCGGCGATATGTCGATGCGCCCGCCCTGCTCGCACTGACGGCATCGAGGCACTGACAGATGGGAGGGCTCATAGTGCGGCGGCTGGCAGTGGCGCTGCCGACGATCTTTCTGATCATCACCGCCTCGTTCTTTCTGATGCGGCTGGCGCCCGGCGGACCGTTCGACGCCGAGGTTGATCTTGATCCGGTCGTCAAAGCCAATCTCGAAGCGATCTATGGTCTCGACCAGCCGGTGGGTACGCAATATCGCCGCTACCTTGCCGGCCTGTTTCGCGGCGATCTTGGTCCATCGACAACCTATCCCGATCGCAGCGTCGGTGAACTGATCAGCGAAGGCCTGGCTGTCACCGTCAAGCTTGGCCTTACCGCGATCCTCGTTTCGGCCGCCATCGGCATTGCCGCCGGCATCACGGCGGCGCGCAACCAGAACAGCCTGCTCGATGCGTCGGTCATGGGCTTTGCCTCGATCGGCATCGCACTGCCCAATTTCGTTGTCGCGCCGACGCTGACGCTGGTCTTTGGCATCTGGCTGCAATTGCTGCCCGTCGCCGGGTGGGGCGACGGCAGTTTGCGCTACTGGATCCTGCCGGTCATCGCGCTGGCGTTGCCACAGATCGCCGCCATCGCCCGCATCATGCGTGGCGCCATGCTGGAAACGCTCAGCGCCGATTATATCCGCACCGCGCGCGCCAAGGGCATGCCGGAACGGCGTGTCATCCGCGTTCACGCCTTGCAGGCGGCCTTTTTGCCGGTGCTCAGCTATCTGGGCCCCGCGATCGCAGCGGTGTTGACAGGCTCGGTCATTGTCGAACAACTGTTTTCATTGCCGGGCATAGGGCGGTTCTTTGTCCAAGGTGCCATTGTCCGGGACTATGGACTCGTGCTCGGCGTGGTGATCCTTTATGCCACGGCGCTGATCCTCATCAATCTGCTGGTCGATATCGCCTATGGTTGGCTCGACCCGCGGGCCCGCACAAGATGATCGTCGCCACTGCCGGCAAAGCCGTTTCCATGTCGGTTTGGGCCCAGGCCCGCCGACGCTTTCTGGCAAATCGTGCTGCTGTTGGCGGCCTGCTCAGCCTTTCGATCATTACCTTGCTCGCGATAATCGTTCCGCAGGTCTGGCCGCACTCGCTTGATTCCGGCTCGCTTTCGGCCATCGGCAAGCCGCCGTCGCTGTCGGATTTTCACTGGTTCGGAACCGATGCCAATGGCCGCGATCTGTTTGTCCGGGTATTCTTCGGCGCCCGGATTTCACTGGCCATCGGATTGATCGCGACGGTGATCGCGCTGACCATAGGTGTGATCTATGGCGCGACGGCGGGGTTTGTCGGCGGCACCACCGATCTGGTGATGATGCGGATTGTCGATATTCTTTATGCGTTGCCGCTGCTGTTCGTCATAATCGTGCTGGTGACGATCCTGGGCAACAACATCTTCTTGATCTTTGCCGCCATTGGCGCTGTCGAATGGTTGACCATGGCACGGATTGTGCGTGGGCAGGCGATATCGATCAAGAACCGCGAGTATATCGAAGCGGCGCGCGCCATCGATCTGCCGACGGCGCGGATCATCCGCCGCTATGTCATTCCCAACGCCATCGGACCGGTCATCGTTTATGCAACGCTGCTCATCCCGATCAACATCATCGTCGAAAGCTCGCTGTCGTTTCTGGGCCTTGGCGTTCAGGAACCGCTGACATCCTGGGGCCTGTTGATCAACCAGGGCGCCAGCCAGCTCGACAGCGCGCCCTGGACTTTGGGCTTTCCGGCCTTGTTGCTGGCGATCACCATGTTGTCGTTCAACTATGTAGGTGACGGTTTGCGCGATGCCCTTGATCCGAGGCAACGTTGATGGCGTTGCTTGAGGTCGATGACCTGAGCGTAAGTTTCACCACCCCGCGCGGAACCGTGCGCGCGGTCGACAGTGTCAGCTTCTCGGTTGAACCCGGGCGGTGTCTCGGCATTGTCGGGGAATCGGGTTCGGGCAAAAGCCAGACGATGCTCGGCATGCTCGGGTTGTTGCCGCGCAATAGCAATCTGTCCGGATCGGCACGCTTCAATGGCGAAGAAATGATCGGCATGTCGCGCGCCCGGCTTGACCAACTGCGCGGATCACAACTGGCGCTCATCTTTCAGGATTCGATCACCGGTCTCACGCCGCACATGCGCATCGGGGATCAAATGGCCGAAGTGTTGCAGGTGCACAGCGGGTTGTCGCGCGCCAAGGCTAGGACCGAAGCCAGCGAACTGTTGGAGGTAGTGCAGATCAGCGAGCCGACACGACGCCTTGGACAATATCCCCACGAACTTTCCGGTGGCATGCGGCAACGGATCATGATCGCCATGGCGCTATTGTGCAAACCTGCGCTGCTGATTGCCGATGAACCGACAACGGCGCTCGACGTCACTGTCCAGGCGACGATCCTGCGGGCGTTTGCCAAATTGAAACAGCACACCGAAACCGCCATTATCCTCATCACCCATGATCTGGGGGTTGTCGCCGGCCTGTGCGATGATGTGGCCGTGATGTACGGCGGCAGGCTGGTGGAACGCGCCAGCGCCATCGACCTGTTCGGCAATCCGTTGCATCCCTATACGCAAGGTTTGCTGGCCTGCATGCCGCGGGCCGATACCGACCCGACCGACGACATGGCCGTGATACCCGGGCAGCCACCCGATCTTGGCAACATGCCACCGGGCTGCGCCTTTCAACCGCGCTGCAATCGCGCGATGACGGCCTGTGCGATCACGGCGCCGATCGACCAGCCGGGCGCCAATCGCCGGATCTCTTGCCACGCGGTGAACCTGGCATGACCGGGCCAATCCTTGACGTCACCGACCTGTCCGTGACTTTTGCCACGGGCGGCGGCTTGTTTGCCAGATCCGTCCCGCTGCAAGCGGTTCGGTCGGTGACATTTGCCATCGACGCCGGTGAACGGATCGGCGTTGTCGGCGAATCCGGCTGTGGCAAATCGACATTGGCACGTGCGCTGTTGGGCTTTGTGCCGGCGAGCAGCGGCCGGGTGTTGTGGCGTGGCCGGGACATTTCGGCATTGTCCGATATCGAACGGCGGGCGTTTCGCGCTTCGGTACAGATCATCTTTCAAAATCCGGTGGCCAGCCTCAATCCGCGCATGACGGTCGGCGACATCATCGCCGAGCCTTTGGAACAGTTCCAGCCGGCCCTGTCGGCCAGCGCCCGGGCGGCGCAAGCCGCCGCATGGCTGGAAAAGGTCGGATTGCGGGCCGA
>JBMOFG010000026.1:0-11712 GCA_049314415.1 Polymorphobacter sp. | reverse complement strand
AACTTGACGCGCAGCCATATGCGTTCGGAATGCAGCGGGAGCCATTTGCCATCGAGCCGGTATTCGGTACCGGCAGCATTGACCACCAGCTTGTAGACATCGATCAGGTCGGGACGGTTGACGGTGTTGGTCCAACCCAGCGTCTTGTTGTGACCCAGTAACGGATAGGGTGCGCCGGGGAATAACGCCCCGGCAAAATCCCAGCCCTGCCCGGAATGAACGACGACTTCCCACCAAGATACGCCGCCTTCCCAGGGCTGGTGCGAATTGACAATCAGCCGCGTCACGCCATCGGCCGAGCGCTTGCCCGCTACCGCGAACCCGTTCGAGCCGCGCTCGTCGGCCGGCCCGGCATCACGCGGCACCGGATCACCCGCAACCAGCGCACCGAGCGGCTTATCGAGCCCGAAGAAAAAGGGCGAGCGCAGCATGAAACCGGCAACAATATCCTGGCCATTGACCGGGAACAGCCCGCGGACCCGCTGTTCCGAACGATGCCCGGCGGCATATTCATTGAGCCCTTGCGCATAGGCTTCAAGCAGCGCGCGGGTATCGGCCGGCAATTCGCCATAATGCGCCGCCGCAGTCTGGTTGGCACCAAGCAGCGCACCAGCGAAATCGACCTTGGCGCCATCTTCCCCGCTAATCGCACCACCCCGACCGCGAACTGCTGCAATGACTTCTTCAAGATTGCGAAAATCATCCTGGGCGTGGGCGATCGCCAAACCATAGGAGACATCGGCATCGGTCTTGCCAAAGATATGGGGTACGCCCCAGCCGTCGCGCACGATGCGCACGTCATGTTTTCGGACCGGATCAGCGATCGACGCCGTTGCCGTCAGCCCGTCCCAGCTCGCCAGCCCGACGAACACCGTCGCCAGTACCGCCGCCAGCGCCAGCAGCGCCTTTCCCCATTTTGGCATGTCAGCGTGCGTCCTTGACCAGATTGCCGCCCTTGATGACCACCGGCACCGATAACAGCACCGACACATCGGCCAGAGGATCACCCCTGACCGCGATGATATCGGCAAAGCGGCCCACCGCGATGACGCCGACATCCGCCGACTGGCCCAGCGCTTCGGCGGCATTGACCGTCGCGGCCTGTATCGCCTGCAACGGCGTCATGCCCCATTCGGTCATCTTGACGAATTGCCGGGCGTTCTGGCCGTGCGGATAGACTCCGGCATCGCTGCCGAACACCATCTTTACACCGGCCCTGTGCGCCGCCTGGAAGGTCTGACGCTGCTTCAGTCCGACCTCGCGTTCCTTGGCAAGATTTTCCTCGGGCACACCATTTTTTGCGCCTTCGGCAAGGATATAATCGTCATTGTAAATGTCCATCGAGAACCAGGCGCCCGACTTTCTGGCCAGCTCGAAACTGGTGCTGTCGGCAAAGCTGGCATGTTCGATCGTATCAACGCCGGCGCGCAGCGCACTGTTGATGCCGCTGTTGCCATGCGCATGGGCAGCGACCTTCATGCCCAGCATATGGGCTTCGGCGACCAGCGCGTCCATTTCGGCCTGGCTGTACTGCTGTGCGCCAAGACTGGTACCCGACGAAAACACCCCGCCGGTCGCACAGAATTTGATCACCTCGGCGCCGCGCCGGTGCAATTCGCGTACTTTCCCGCGAATGGCGTCAGGGCCATCGGCAATGCCGGGTCGCGGAAAATCGAACTCGGCGGGATATTGGTTGGTGTCGCAATGCCCGCCGGTGGCCCCTATTGCATAGGTTGCCGCCACGATGCGCGGCCCCGGCACATAATCGCCTTCGATCCCTTGCTTGAGCGCCAGATCATCATAGCCATCGGACCCGACATTGCGGACGGTGGTGAAACCCGCCGCCAGCGTCTGCGCGGCGTGCGCCACCCCGATCACCGCCTGGAACGAGCGCATATAGCGCAATTGCCGATCCCCTCCCAACCGCGGATCGCTCGTCAGATGGACGTGCATGTCGATCAGGCCGGGCAGGATGGTCAGGTCACCCAGATCGATGGCGCGGGCATCGGCCGGCACCGTGATGCTGCCCGCCGCGCCGACCGCGACAATACGGCCATCACGAACCACCACAACGGGTGCGGCGACCGTGCGCCCGGTTACGACATCGACCATCCGGGCCGCCGTGATCACCCGGGTTTCGGCGGCTGCCGGCACCGTGCTGCCAACCAGTGCAGCCAGCAGCGCCAGCCGGCCTGCCCCTAAGTACCTCTTGCGTATCATTCCGTCCCCCGACCTTGTTGCCACGACAGGTCGCAGCAAAGCGTCGGCGGCGCAAGATTGCCCTGCAACTATTGCGTCGCTGGCGCTATGCCGCCAACCCGGTCAACGGCATGTCGACCTCGGTGAGCGCCGAGAGAAACTGGTCGCACGATCGTTCCCAACTGAACCGCGCGCCATAGGCGGCACAATCGCTGCGCCGCGCCAGCAATGCCGACTGCAGCGCCGTCGCGAAATCGTCGTCGACGCCGCCGATCCGCGCTCGCACCAACCCCTCGGTACCCAGCGCATCGCTGCCCAGAATGTCGAGCGGCCCTGGCACCGGAAAGCCGGCAACCGGTGTGCCACAGGCCAACGCCTCGATTATCACCAGCCCGAAGGTATCGGTCCGGCTGGGAAAGGCGAGGACATCGGCGCCGGCATAGGTGGAAGCCAGCGCCTCACCATGCAGCGCGCCAAGAAAATGCGCCTGCGGGTAGCGCGCCATCAGGTCTTCCAGCGCTGGCCCATCACCGACCACGACCTTTGATCCAGGCCAATCGGCAGCCAAAAATGCTTCGATGTTCTTCTCCACCGCCACGCGACCGACATGCAGTGCGATCGGACGCGGCAGGTCGGCAAAGGCGGGGTGCGGCGCGCGGTCGGCAGTGAACAGCCGCAAATCGACACCGCGCGTCCATGGCCGGGTATGATGCAGGCCATGTTCTGCAAGCTCTGCCGCCAACCGCGGTGTCGCGACCAGCACATGGCTGGCAGCGCGGTGAAAGCGTGCGAGCACCCGCCAGAACGGCCGCGGCGACAAGCCGGTACGCGCCGCGACATAATCGGGAAAGCGCGTGTGGAACGAGGTGGTGAAAGGCACGCCATGCGAAAGGCACCAACCTCGCGCCAGCCAGCCGAGCGGCCCTTCGGTGGCGATATGGACGGCATCGGGATCGAACCCGACGATCTTTGCAGCTATCGTGCGCCGCGTCGTCATCGCCAGCCGGATTTCGGGGTAGCTCGGCATCGGGATGGAGAAGAAGCGGTCGGGGGTGATCGTCTGCACCCGATGCCCGCGCGCCGTGGCGATATCGGTGACGGTGGCCAACGTACGCACCACACCATTGACCTGCGGGCTCCAGGCGTCACTGACAAGGGTGATGCGCATCAGACGTTTTCCAGCACAGGCAAGGGACTAACAGGAGCCGACGTACCGGCGGCGGCGTGCAATGCCTTGGTCCGCGCCGCCCAGTCGAGAATTTCGATCCGGCCATCGAAATGTTCGACCAGCGCGGTGCAGCTTTCCACCCAGTCGCCGTCGTTCATGTAGAGTATGCCATCGAAATCGCGGATTTCGGCGGAATGGATATGGCCGCAGATGACGCCATCGACCCCACGCTCGCGCGCTGCATGGGCAACGACTTCCTCGAAGCGAGAGATGAAGGCGACCGCATTCTTGACGCGGTGCTTGATATACGCCGACAGCGACCAATAGGGCAGGCCGAACTGGCGGCGCAGCGCGTTGAACCAGACGTTCATGCGCAGCAGCACCGAATATCCGAGGTCGCCAAGAAAGGCGAGCCAGCGGGCATAGAGCACCACGCCGTCGAACTCGTCACCATGCAGCACCAGCAGGCGCTTGCCATCGGCGGTGACGTGGATCGCTTCCTGCATCACCTCGACCCCGCCGAACGCCAGCCCGGTATAGTCACGCAATGCTTCGTCATGATTACCGGGGATGTAGACGACACGGGTGCCCTTGTTGGCGAGCTTGAGCACACGGCGGATGATGTCATTATGGCGCGGCGGCCAGTACCAGCCGCGTTTCAGCCGCCAGCCGTCGATGATGTCGCCAACGAGGTAGAGTGTCTCGGGCTTGATCGAGTGCAGGAAGTCATGGAGCAGTTCGGCATTGCAGCCCGAGGTGCCGAGATGGGTATCGCTGATCCAGACCGTGCGGAATTTCAACTTGCCGCGCGGGGACAGTTCGTCACCGTGGCGCCAATGGTGGCGGCCAGTCCCCGGTGCAGGGGGCGCCTCATCGTCGACATCGTCAATATCGGCCAGGTCGAACGCTACCAGCGGGTGTCTTGCCATCGGTTCGGCTTTCCATCGCTTCGGATGGCCGTTTTCTATATGTAGCAGGTGACAGCTTTATGTCAGCCCGACATGTTGTGTTGAACCTGCTCAGAAAGTGCATGATGGACCTTGATGCCCCCACCTCCGCCAACAGCCTGCAGGCCACGCTCGGCCAGCGCCGTATCCGGCGTTTCGAACCCGGCCATGCCGAGATCGAATATGAATGCGGGCTGCACATGTGCCATTCGGGCGGTGTCGCACAAGGCGGCTTTGTCGCCGGCTGGATCGATGCCGCCATGGCCCATGCCGTGATGGCGACCTGCGAACCCGGATTGGTCCCGATGTCGCTCGAATTGAAGATCAGCTATTTTGCACCGACCAACCCGGGGCTGGTTTTGGCCGAAGCCTGGGTCGAAAGCGGCGGCGGCCGTACGTGGTTCGTCGAAGGCCGGCTGTGCAACAGCGCCGGCAAGGTGCTCGCCAAGGCAAGTTCGACGGTGCGTCTGCTGCCGGCGCAAAAGGTGGCGGACACAATGACCGGATGACCGCTATTTGTCCTTCATAACCCAAACGCCATCCCAATCCCCCACCGGCGGCGCAGCCCGCAGCGTTTCACAGCGGCCGATATAGGTTTGCGACAGCGCATCGCCGGGGTTGAGCTTCAGGCAGTTTTCAAAACGTCCGATCGCGCGGTCCCAGCGGGCGGCGCGATAGTCGACGATGGCGTCGTTGAAATGTCCGACGACGTCGGGAAGATGCGGAAAACTGTTCGCGTCATGATAGTCGAGCAGTTCAAAGACCCGTACCGGCTGGGTCTTGCCCTTGACGACCACAAGATCGATGTCGCGCATGCGATAGGTGCCACGCAGCTTGGAAACCGTCGATTCGCTGACGAGGATGCGCGCCGAATAGGCCTTGCAGGCGCTTTCCAGCCGCGCTGCCAGATTCACGCCGTCGCCGATAACGGTATAATCCATGCGCTTTGGGCTGCCAATATTGCCCGAAACCACCATGTCGGTGTTGAGCCCGACGCCCATGTCGACGGTTTTCAGTCCGTGCTGGCGACGGTCGGCATTCCAGCGCCACATCTCGCTGATCATCGAGATGGCGGTGCGCGCGGCACGATCAGGATCGTCATCATGCGCCATCGGCAGGCCGAAGCACGCCATGATCGCATCGCCGATGAATTTGTCGAGCATCCCGCCTTCCTTGGAGATGCATTCGACCATCAGGCTGAAATATTCATTGAGGAACGACACCGTGCCCTGCGCACCATATTCCTCGGTTATGGTGGTAAAGCCGCGCACATCGGTAAACATCACCGTGGCTTCGGCGCTCACCCCGCCGAGCAGATCATGGGTATCGCCATCGAGCATCTGGGCCGCAATCACCGGGTCCATGTAGCGCGACATGGTTGATTTCATGCGCTTTTCGCTGCTGATATCCTCGAACATCAGCATTGAACCCAGGTCTTTGCTGCCTTCGCTGGCAAGCAATGGCATCAGGGTCAGATTGACCGACTTTGCAATGCCGTTGATCGACAGCGCGGCATCGGGGAAGATGTCGCTGACCCCGCGCTCCTTGACCGTCGCCAACCGCTCGACGACCCATTTGCCAGCCTCGTCGACCAGATCGGCGAAGTCCCTGCCAATCAACGCAACCGGCTCGCCACCCCAGATACGTCCGCCGGCAGCGTTACAGGTAACAACCTTGCCTCCCGGGTCGAGGGTGATGACGCCGTTCGACATGCTCTGCAGCATGGAGTCATTATAACCCTGCATGCGCCGTACATCATCAAAAAGCTTGGAGTTTTCGAGCGCGATGGCGATCTGCGCGGTAAAGGCCTTAAGCCGCTGTTCGTCTTCATCGGTGAATACCCCGCCCTTTTTGTTGAGAACCTGGGTAACGCCGATAACTTTCCCATGTTTGTTGAGGATCGGTACACAAAGTATTGAACGTGTGAAGAAACCTGTCTGCCGATCGAACGCCGGATTGAAGCGCAGATCGGCATAGGCATAGGGAATGTTCATCGTCGCCGCCGAGGTGAACACCGCACCGGCGATGCCCATGTGCGCCGGAAAGCGGATTTCGTTGAAATCGCCGCCAACGGCGACGCGTGAAAACAGCGTATTGGTCGCCGGGTCATGCAGAAAGATCGTGGCACGCTCGGCACCGAGCATATGGGTGGTTTCGACGACCACCCGACCAAGCAGCGCCGACAGGTCAAGTTCGGCGCTGATTTCCGAAACCATTTCCAGGAAAGCCATTTCCTTGATGCGGATCCGATCAATCTGCTCGACATAACGTACGCTCTGCAGCGCAATCGCTGTCTGGCTGGTCATTTCGGCGAGCAGTTGCAGATCATCGTCGTTGAAATCGCCCACATTCTTGTTGAGGCTCTGCATTACCCCGATGATATCGCCCGCCATGGTGCGCACCGGCACGCACAGGATGTTGCGGGTACGATAGCCGGTTCGTTCATCGACCGAGGCGTTGAACCGCGGGTCGCTGTACGGGTCATCGATGATCAGCCCTTCGCCCGATTGAAAGACACTGCCGGCGATGCCGCTGTTATTGAGGATGCGGATTTCGCGGACAAGATCGCCCTGCGCGACGCGGGAATAGAGTTCACCCGTTTCCGGGTCATTGAGGAAGAGGGTGCCGCGATCACAATCAAGCTCCCGCGAGGTCATTTCGAGCAGCACGACCAGAATATCATCGAGCCGCGTTGCCAGCGCGCAGCGCCGCGACACTTCGAGCAACAGTTGCACCCGGCGCAGCGCCAGATCCTTGCGAATACGCCGCGCCCACCCGGCGTTGATCGGTGCGGCATTGGCCGTCATGCAATAGTCTCCAGCTTTTGGCGCAACGTCTGAATCTGGTCATGCAGCGTGGTGCGTTCCTGCTGCATCGCCGCGACCGATGCCGCCGTCGCAGCCTCGCCACGCTGGCGTTCATTTTCCAGTTCGGTGCGCAGCACACTGACGGCAGCGCGCAATTGGCCAAGATCGGTCTCGGCGGTGGCACGCACGGCTTGCTCGCTCGCTGCAGCTGCCGCCGCCTGCGCTTCCATCGCTTCACGCAAGGCGGCAGCGGTTTCCTTCAACTGACTGATTTCATCGGAAAAAGCCTGTTGCGCACGCTGAACGGCCGCTGCTGTTGCGGCTGCAGTCGTTTCAAGCTCAGCGCGCAGACAGTCGATGGTTGCCTGCAACTGCAAATTGGCGGCCCGCAGGTCGGTCAATTGCGCCACGGCGTCGGCAGACGCCGGTTCGCCGACATTGGTCAACGACATGTCTTCCCCCCCGACGGCGACCCCATCCACCGGCCATCGCTTCGCTTTTCCCTGTAGAGCGGCATGATGCTGCTTTCTTTCGGTCGCATCCGCAGCAATGACACCCCTTGACCAGCACGATAATTGGCATTCACACTGCCAGATCGATGAAGAGGTCGCCACCGTGGAACTACTGCCCGCCAGCACCAATGCCGCTTACCGCGGTTCGCCTCTCGCCGCCCGGCTGCTGATGGTGATCGGCGTCCTGTCGGTCATTCCCGGCGGCATCCATTTCTTCCTGCCCGATGGCGGCGCCGGGGTGATTGGCGGTGTCGATCTGTCAACCCGGGCGGCCACCATCATCGCGATCTTTGCCTGGTTTGGCGCCTTGCAGATCCCGCACGGCATTGCACAGTTCATCATCGGTTGGCGCTATCGGCCACTGGTGCCGCTGTTCCTCGCGCTGGTCATTCTTGAACGCGGGCTGATGGCCTGGGATGGCTGGCTCGGCAAAGGGTCACTGACCGGGCATCACCCACCCGAACATTATGCCAGTGTCGCCGCCGTGCTGCTTGCCGGAGCCGGCCTTTGGCTGGCACAACCCCGATCTGCCAAGTCCTGATCAAAGTCTGCAGAAAAAAGGAACCGGAATGCTGCTTCGTTCGACCCTGTTGCTCGCCGCGCTGACGACCGTGATGCCCGCGCTGGCGGCTGATGCCAAGGCCAGCAAGGCCGCCAAGGCCTGCGCCGCCACACTCAGCCCGGAAGGCAAGGCAATGTACGCCGCCGCCGCCCCCAATGTGAAACCCGATTCCGAGATGCGCGATGTCATCCGGTCGGGCGCTATCGGCCTTGTCATGACCGGCAAGCTGTCGCGCGAACAGGCCCAGGCCAATGGCCCGGCGGTAGCGGGCTGCCTTAAGCTGCTGAAATAGCCTGCAACCGCCGATCAGCGGCCGCTAAAGTTAGGCGCTCGCTTTTCGCGATAGCTGGCGAAGGCCTCACGGAAATCGTCGGTTTTCGTCGCCAGATCCTGTTCATGGTCGGCAGCGGCAAAACCGGTGCTGTAATCCTCGTCGAGCGCCGTCCATACCTGCGCCTTCATCGCCGCCAGCGCGCGCGGCGCCGAAAAAGCCGCGATATTGCGGGAATAATCCATGACATGCGGCAGCAGCGCCTCGTCATCGAGCACGGCATTGACCAACCCGAGCCGTTCCGCCTCGGTGCCATCGAAGCGCCGGGCCGTGTAGAGCAGGTCCATTGCCCGCGCCTGGCCGATGTGACGCGTCAGCAGCCACGCCGAGCCCTTTTCACCCGGCACGCCAATGCGCGCGAAGGTGGCATTGAACAGCGCTGATTTCGCCGCAAAACGGATGTCGCAGTGCAGCGACAGGATGAAGCCCCAGCCGAAGGCCGGGCCATTGACCGCGGCGATCGTCGGCTTGCGGCTGGTGATCAACACCGGCCAGCCGCCGCTGTAATAAGGCGCCAGCGCCGGGCCGATATCGTCGCCCCATTGCGGGCTGTGCGCCGGATGCGTGTCAACCGTGGCCCCGGCCCCCTGCCCGATCAACCCCAGGTCAAGCCCGGCCGAAAAACTGCGGCCGGCGCCGGTTACCACGATCACCTTGGCCGCCGGATCTTCGCTCGCCTTGGCCACCGCGGCGAAGAACTGGCTGAGCATTTCGGGCGTCAGCGCGTTCAGTTTTTCCGGGCGGTTGAGGGTGATGACCGCGACCCCGTCGGCTACGGCGTAAAGGATCGGCGCGTCGGACATCACAGGAAAGCCGGCAGGCGGCTGCGGATGATGGCGTTGGCCTCGCTCATGATATTGTCGATCAGCTGCTGGCAGGTCGGGATATCGTGGATCAGGCCGACGACCATGCCGCACGACCAGGCGCCGGCCTCCATCGTGCCTTCGAGCATGATTTTGGGGTAAACCCCGGCAACTTCCTCGATAATGTCCTCGAACTTCAAGTTCGGCCCCAACGCCTTTTCCTTGGCAAGCAGGCGCTCGACCGCGGCATTGTTGAGCACGCGCTCGGTGTTGCGCAGCGGCCGCATGACGAGGCGGGTATCGAGCTCGGTCGCATTGAGGATCGCCTGCTTCACATTTTCATGCACCGGCGCTTCCTTGGTCGCGATGAAGCGCGTGCCCATATTGACTCCATCGGCGCCAAGCGCGAGCGCTGCGACGAGTTGCTTGCCATTGGCGACCCCGCCCGAGGCGACGAAGGGGATCTTCAGTTCTTCGGCAGCGCGCGGCAACAGGATCCAATTTGGCACATCATCTTCGCCCGGATGGCCACCGCATTCGAAGCCATCAACCGAGACAGCATCGCAGCCGATGCTTTCGGCCTTCAGGCTGTGGCGCACGCTGGTGCATTTGTGGATGACCTTGATGCCGGCTTCCTTGAGCGCCGGCAGCCATTTCGCCGGGTTATTGCCGGCAGTTTCCACCGCCTTCACCCCGCCGTCGATGATCGCCTTGATGTAACCTGGATAATCGGGCGTCGACACGCTCGGCAGGAAGGTCAAATTCACCCCGAACGGCTTGTCGGTCATTTCGCGGCAGCGAGCAATTTCGCGCGCCAAATCCTCGGCGCTGCGCTGGGTCAGTCCGGTGATGATGCCGAGACCGCCGGCATTCGATACTGCCGCCGCCATTTCGGCAAAGCCGACGAAATGCATGCCGCCCTGGATGATCGGATGTTCGATTCCGAACATTTCGGTGATGCGAGTCTTCATAATGTGTCTCCCCATTGTTCTTTGCCTTGGGCTAACCCGCCGCGCGAGTAGCTGCAACGGGCAAAGCCGACAGGCCAGCGATTATTTGGCGTCCCTGCGACACGCCGCGCGTCGCCGTATCAAGCCCGGCGGGTTATGAGCAGAGGGATGGAGATTGTCTGGTTCAAGCGCGACCTTCGGGTCCACGACCATGCGCCACTGGTCGCCGCGCTGGGATGCGATAATGGCGCTGCCCCGGCTGGCGGCACCAGCCGAACTGCCGCCGGTGCCCATCGCCGGCGACCCGCAGCGCTTTGCCTGGCCGATGATCCCTGCCCCGGCCGCCAGCGCGGCGGCCGCCGCGAAGCTCTTGCTACCCTCGCCTGCTTTCTCGACTGTGGATAGGCGCCAAACCAGGATCCCATCAAATCTGAATCAAGCATCTGGAATTGTATTGAAATCTTCAGTTATGCAGGGTCCCGATCGGCGACGATTGGGACCCTGTCATGAATGGCTTTCTTGAAAAACTTCAAGCGCCTGTGCTGAAAAAGCGGATGATCCCGCTTCAGCGCTGATCCACCGCTGCTGCAGGCGGTTGCCGAAAGTGTGGAGGAGGGTCCCACATTGGACGTCGATTCACAATCTTAGTGTCGCCAAGCGACCGTAACAATTGTCCCACCAGCTATAACGACATAGATATTTCGATATTTTTCATATTGCCGAACGTCAGTCCCGACATCAGCACAGGCCTTTCGCCACGAGCGGTTATCAAAAGAGTAGCTTTCTGCGCCTCTGCCAACAGGAATTGATCTTCCATAATCCAAGACAAGTTCAATGGCACTGTTAGGAATGCAACGTTGCTGTGATCTAAGCGAAGAATGAATAGAATGAGAATTTTTAATCTTATAAAAGTATTTAAAAATTTCCCTGTTATCTAGCTCATCAGAAATTTGATCGCAATAATTTTTAAGAAAATTAGCCACGAAGCTTCTCCTTTGAGGGTATTTTATGTATTATTTGTTTAAATCGTGAGGCTATGCCATCAACGATTAAGTCATAATAGCCGTAATTTTCGACATCGTCAATATTGTTTGAATTTATTGACTAATACAATGTCAATATACATTCAAAAAAGACGATGTCTGGCCTGTATTTTATTCGATTTAATTTGAACAGAACCGTTTTGGCGCACCGAAATATCAAATTTGGATTGTATTTCCTTATAAATTTCAAGGCTAACGCGCCCGTACTGCTGCCATTTACGATCCATCCCCGATGGTACTATCTGTCCAAAGTTTTGGACAGAAGAACCTTGAGGCGAGCTATTGCGCTCTAATAATGCAACACGATAACCTTTCTCTAATGCATGATAAGCATGAAAAGCACCTAAAACGCCGCCGCCAATGATAAGTAAATCAAATTGCTGTGCCATA
>JBMOFG010000025.1:0-11715 GCA_049314415.1 Polymorphobacter sp. | reverse complement strand
CTTTACCGCCAGGTCACCGCGGCTGCCGGTGAGCATTTCCGAAACGCGCATTTCGATCGGCTGGGTAAAGCTGGGGGTCACGCCGGGCAGCCCGGCCATGACATTGCGGATCTGCTGCGTTACCCACGCCTTGTCCTGAACCCGCCAAGCGACGCGTGGCTTCAGGGTGAGGAAGCCATCGGTTTCGTTGAGCCCCATCGGATCGAGGCCGATTTCATCCGAGCCGCTGCGCGATACCATGCTGGTGACCTCGGGCACCGCTGCCAGCACGGCGCGTTGTACCGCGAGATCGACAGCAATGCTGCGGTCGAGTCCGATCGACGGCAGCTTGGTCGTCTGCATGATGATCGAACCTTCATCCATCACCGGCATGAAGGTCTTGCCGACGGCGCCATAGGTGACGACAGCGACAACCAGCGAAGCGCCGGCGATGGCATAAGTGAGGCCGCGGTGGTGAAAGGCGGCATCGAGCAGCCGGGCATAGCGCGGTGATAATTGCCGCATGATCCAGGGGTCGCCGTGCTGGCCGTGTTTCAGGCCATAGGCCGCCAGCACCGGGACCAGCGTCAGTGCCAGCAGCAGCGACGCCGCCAGTGCAAAGACGATGGTCAGTGCGACGGGGGCGAACAATTTGCCCTCCAACCCCTGCAACGACAGCAGCGGCATGAACACCAGCGCGATAATGGCGATGCCGGCGGTGACCGGCACAGTGACTTCGCTGGCCGCCGCAAGCAAACGGCTGCCGGGCGATTCGCTCAGGGTTTCAGGCTGGCTGAGGCGTTCGACGGCGTTTTCGACGACGACGACAGCGCCATCGACGAGCATACCGATGGCGATGGCCAGCCCGCCGAGGCTCATCAGATTGGCGGTAAGGCCGAAGCCGCGCATCAGGATGAAGGTCATGAGCGCCGCCATCGGCAAGGTGACGGCAACGATCAGCGCAGCGCGGATATTGCCGAGGAAGACGAAGAGCAGGACGACGACGAGGACGGTCGCTTCGAGCAGCGCTTCCTCCACCGTGCCGACGGCATGGCCGATAAGGTCGGCGCGATCATAGAAAATGTCTATTGATGTTGCGGGCGGCAGCTGCGGCTGCAGTTCCGCCAGCTTGTCGCGCACCGACGCGACGACCTTTGACGCATCGGCGCCGCGCATCGCGATGACGATGCCTTCGACCGCCTCGCCGGTGCCATCGCGGCTGACGGCGCCATAGCGGGTCAGGCCGCCCATCGCGACGGCAGCGACATCGCCGAGCCGCACGACGCCGTCACCGCGCGTGCCGATGACCTGGGCTTCGAGATCGGCCACCGTCTGCACCGCGCCGACGATGCGGACGATGAGCGCTTCCTCGCCCTCTGCCAGCCGGCCGGCGCCATCGTTGCGGTTGCCTGCCATGATCGCTTCGCGAAGGTCGGCAACCGTCAGCCCCGCCGCCGCCATTGCCACCGGATCGGGACGTACATCGAATGTCAGGACAAAGCCGCCCAGCGCATTGACATCGGCGACCCCGGCGAGCGTGCGCAGCGCCGGCCGGATCGTCCAGTCGAGCAGGGTACGCTTGGCGGTCAGGTCGAGCGGACCCTTGATGGTGAACATCAGGACATCGGACAGCGGCGTCGAGATCGGCGCCAGCCCGCCTTCGACCAATGCCGGCATCTGGTCGCGCACGGCTGCCAGGCGTTCAGCTGCCTGCTGCCGCGCCCAATAGATGTCGGTGCCGTCCTTGAAATCGATGGTGATGTCGGCGACCGCATATTTGGCAACCGATCGCAGCATGACCTTATCGGGAATGCCGAGCATTTCGGTTTCGATCGGGGTGATGACGCGGGTCTCGACCTCTTCCGGCGTCATTCCGGGCGCTTTGAGGATCAGCTTGACCTGCGTCGGCGCGATATCGGGAAAGGCATCGATGGGCAGCGTTGCGAAGGCCCAGCCGCCGACACCGGCCGCGATTAGCGCCAGCGCGATGACGACGAGGCGCGCACCAAGCGCTGCCGCAACAAGACGGGCCAGCATGCCGCTATTTCTCAGCCGGGACAGCGAGCGCCATTGCCTTCAACTCGCTGACTCCCCTAACCGCGATCTGGGTGCCGCGGGCAAGGCCGGTGACAACAGCATTGGCGCTGCCGGCCGAGAGTAAGCGCACCGGGCGGGCCGCAAAACCGGTGGGCGTGGCAACAAACACCATTACGCCGCCATTGATCCGGGCGAGCGCCACGCGCGGCACGCTGACTGCGCCGGGCGCGGCGCGGCCGTAAAGGTTTATGCTCAGACTGCGCCCGGACACCAGACCAGGCGCCGCCGGTACGCTGGCAAGCAGCCGGGCCGACCGCGTCTGCGGATCGATGGTCACGCCAACCGACGTGACGGTGCCGCTGATGCCGCCGGGCAAGCCAACGCTGCCGGGTAAGCCAATGCGATCGCCGGTGCGGACCTGCCCGACCAGCCGTTCGGGCAATTGCGCTTCCACGGCATAGCGCTGCGCTGCGTCGATTATGAAGGGGGACACCATGGTGTCGACAGCGGCACCCGTAGCGGCACTCGCGGCGCTGATCCGCCCGGCGATGGGCGCTCGCAGCGTGTAGACACCCGTGGCGGCATCGGCATGGGCGAGCCCGAGCAGGCGGCGACGCGAGGCGACATCGGCGTCGGCTTCACGCTGCGCAGCGCGGCTTTCTTCTGCCCGGGCGCCGGCAACAATGCCTTCCTTGACCAGTTGCTCGGTGCGCGCTGCCGCCGATCGCGCCACGTCCTGCCGGGCGCGGGCGCGTGCCAGTTCGGCGCCGATTTCCAGCACCTCGCGGCTGAATATCGTTGCCAGCGCTTCGCCGGGCCGCACGGTCTGTCCGGCAATGGCAAAGCTTTGGCGGATGACCCCGGCAAAGGGCGCCGACACCGCGACACGCGCACCCGGCGGCGGCGCGATCACTGCCGGTAGTGTCGCGATAATCGCCGCATCGGCGGCCTCGGCAACCATGGTGCGGATGCCGAGCGCCTGGCGTTGCGTCGCGCTCACTGGGATCTGCTGTTCGGCCGCGGCGGGCAAGGTAATGATCAGCGCCAGCGCAGCAGCGCGGCAAATTGATGAAACAGGCGAGGCAAAAATCATCATGCTGCGGACAAAGCCTGCAATGATCACCGGGGCAAGGGGTATTTCACCTTCGGCGCGAACTGTCGCGGCTGCGCGGCGCTCCGTGCGCTCCGGTCGTTGCCGGGACCAGCATAGCCATCATCATTGCCGGGGTCTCTCCTAGCCGGCATCCTCGACGCGTAACTGGTCGCGCAATTCGCGCTTCAGAAACTTGCCGCTGGCGTTGCGGGGCAGCGCTTCGGCCTGCAACCACAGGTAGCGTGGCACCTTGTAGCTGGCGATCAACGCCGCACAATGCGCCCGCAAGTCGGCAGCGCTGGCCTGTGTGCCGGGTTTGAGCAGCAGCGCTGCTCCGACTTCTTCGCCCAGTCGCTCGTCGATGACGCCAAAGACGCTGCATTCGGCGACGGCCGGATGCCGATACAGCGCCGCCTCCACCTCGGCGCAATAGACATTTTCGCCGCCGCGCAGCACCATGTCCTTCTTGCGGTCGACGATATAAACAAAGCCATCGCTGTCGATGCGCGCGATGTCGCCGGTATGCAGCCAGCCATCGGTGATCGCCGCGGCGGTGGCATCGGGGCGGTTGATATAGCCCTTGATGACCGCGGCGCCGCGCACCCATAGTTCGCCAGTGTCGCCTATTGGCACCGTGTTGCCGGCATCATCGACGCATTTCGCCTCGAAACTCGGCATATAGGGGCCGGCGCTTTCAGGCTTGCCGACAAAGAAATCGCCATTGTTGCTGGTGATGATGCCGCAAACCTCGGTCATGCCATAGCCGGTGTTGGGGCGCGCCTGCGCCAATTTGCTGTCGATCTTGTGGACAAGATCGGGCGGCACCTGCGCGCCGCCGCCGCCCAAGGACACCACGCTCGAGGTGTCGGTCGTGGCGAAATCGGGGTGGCTGATGACTTCGCGCGCCATCACCGGCACGCCGCTCATCGCCGTCACGCGTTCGCGCTGGATGAGGCGCAGTGCCTCGCCGGCGTCCCAGCGATACATCAGCACCATCGTGCCGCCGGCCGCAGTCGTGGCAAAGGCGCCGCAATTATTGGCGGTGACATGGAACAAGGGGGTGGTGATCAGCGCGACCGGTGGTGGCGCGACCGGCGGCACGATGCCCTTCGCCTTCTGCATGGCGAGCGCGGTCGAGGCGCTGGCATACATCATATTGTACAGGTTGGTGATGCAGCCGCGGTGGGTCAGTTGCGCGCCCTTGGGGTGGCCGGTGGTGCCCGAGGTGTAGAAGATGCAGGCATCGTCGTCGGGATCGATGCTGACATCGGGCAGGCTGCCGCCCGCCGCGATGATGGCGGTGAAATCGATGACCCCGGCCGCCGGCGCCGGCAGCCGCACGCCGATGAGCAGCATGCCGGCCGCCATGGCGGGCCGCGACGCCACCCGCGCCAGCCGTTCGGCATCGAGGAAGAGCGCGCGCGGAGCGGAATCGGCCAACGCATAGGCCATTTCCTCTGGCGTCCACCAGGCATTCATGCCGACAACGACAAGGCCGGAGGCTGTGCAGGCCCAATAAATCAGCATCCATTCGGGGTAATTGCGCATGGCGATGGCGACACGGTCGCCCGGCACCAGGCCTTGCCCTGCCAGCCAGGCGGCAATCGCGGCGACCCGGGCATGGGAGTCGGCAAAGTTCAACCGTTCGTCGTCGTACACAAGGTAAGTTCGCTCGGCAAAGGCCGCGGTGGCAAGCCAGAGCGCGCGGATATCGGGGAGGGCGGTTTTATAGGCTTTCAACCGCTGCCCGCGCAGCTCTATCTCGGTAATTTCAAAAGCACCCCCCGGCCCGGTTAATTCGGCGCGTGCGGCGCTCAATTCGGCGTAATACATGGCTCTCCCCAACCTGCTCCGATAACTGCATAGCCTGCTTCGACAGGCCCGCAAATCGGCTATAACGGCAGGGTCAGCCCGCCATCGCAAAGGCACCGCCATGCAAATGCCCCGCGTCGAACCCGTCACTATCGCCGTAACCGGCAGCGACGCGCGCTTCCCGGTCCGCCGGATCTTTTGTGTCGGGCAGAATTATGCCGATCATGTCCGCGAAATGGGCGGTGACCCGACCCGGCCGGCACCTTTCTTCTTTACCAAGCCCGCCGATGCGGTGGTGGCCAGTGGCGCCGAACTGGCGTTTCCGCCGCAGACTGCCGACCTGCACCACGAAGTCGAACTCGTTGTGGCGCTGGGCCATGGCGGCGCCAATGTGTCGGTTGCCGACGCACCGTCGCTGGTCTTTGGCCATGCCGTCGGGATCGACCTGACCCGGCGCGACCTGCAGGCGGCGGCGAAACAGGCAGGGCGGCCATGGGACATGGCCAAGGGCTTCGACCAGTCGGCCCCACTGGGGGCGTTGGCTATCGGATCGCCCCCCGCCGCCGGCGCGATCACCTTGTTGGTCAATGGCCAGCAGCGCCAGTCCGGGGACCTTGCCCAGATGATCTGGAATGTCGCCGAAATCATCGCGACGCTGTCGACCTTCGTTGCCTTAGCGGGGGGCGATCTGATCTTCACCGGCACCCCCGCCGGAGTCGGCCCGGTCCGGCCGGGTGACCGGTTGTGCGCCACCCTGGCCGGGGTGACGCCATTGGAGATCGGCTTTCGCGGCTGATCGCGGCCCGGCCGGCACTCCCCGGCTGGCAGGCGCAAGTGCTGGCATGGTGACGAGGCGCGTTTTTCGACAGTGGCGTTGCCCTGTCGGGGAACCGGCGCGCCTGCCGTATGTTGAAGTTGCCGTGTTGCTCCAGCCCGGGGGCCGTGCGGCCTTGATGCAGATCAATGCCGTTCAGACGCCGTCGGGCAATGCCAACAACCGACGCCCTGATCGGAAGAGCAATGCAAGCCACATTCTTGAAATCCGCCAGCTGGTTTCTTGCCGTGCTGTCGACGCTGACCGCCGCAGGGGTGGCGGCTGACACTGGTTTCGCCGTGCACATGTTGATCCTGGCCGCCGCGGCTGCGATCATGCTGGTCGTCACCCTGCGGCGCAGCGACCGGCCAATGATCGTGGCCGATCGTTCGCATTATGATGACGAAGTCATTCGTTGGGGGGTGATTGCCACAGTCTTCTGGGGGGTCGTCGGCCTGCTGGTTGGTGTGACCATTGCCAGCCAGCTCGCCTGGCCGCTGCTCAACCTTCATTCTGAATTCACCACCTTTGGCCGGTTGCGGCCGCTGCATACCTCGGCGGTGATCTTCGCTTTCGGTGGCAATGCGCTTATCGCTACCAGCTTTTACATCGTGCAGCGCACCTGCCGGGCGCGGCTGGCGTTTCCCACGCTCGCCCGATTTGTTTTCTGGGGCTACCAGCTTTTCATCGTGCTCGCTGCCACCGGCTATGTCATGGGCGTCACCGAAGCGCGCGAATATGCCGAGCCGGAATGGTATGTCGATATCTGGCTGACCATTGTCTGGGTCAGTTATCTGGCGGTCTATGTCGGCACCATCCTGCGCCGCAGCGAACCGCACATCTACGTCGCCAACTGGTTCTTTCTCGCCTTCATCATCACCGTGGCGATGCTCCACCTTGTCAACAATCTGTCGATGCCGGTCAGCCTCGTCGGTTCAAAATCCTATTCGGCGTTTGCCGGGGTGCAGGATGCGCTGGTGCAATGGTGGTATGGTCATAATGCCGTCGGCTTCTTCCTGACCGCTGGTTTCCTTGGCATGATGTATTACTTCGTGCCGAAACAGGCCGAACGCCCGGTCTACAGCTATCGCCTGTCGATCCTGCACTTCTGGTCGCTGATCTTCCTCTACATCTGGGCGGGCCCGCACCACCTTCATTACACAGCGCTGCCCGATTGGGCGCAGACGCTGGGCATGGTGTTCTCGATCATGCTGTGGATGCCATCATGGGGCGGGATGATCAACGGCCTGATGACGCTAAACGGCGCTTGGGACAAGATCCGCACCGATCCGATCATCCGCATGATGGTGCTGGCGCTGGCCTTTTACGGCATGTCGACCTTCGAAGGCCCGATGATGTCGATCAAGTCGGTCAATTCGCTTAGCCATTACACCAACTGGACGATCGGCCATGTCCATTCAGGTGCGCTTGGCTGGAACGGCATGATCACTTTTGCGGCGCTGTATTTCATGACGCCGCGCCTGTGGAACCGCACCCGACTCTATTCGCTGCGGCTGGTGAACTGGCACTTCTGGTTGGCGACGCTAGGCATCGTGCTCTATACCGCCTCGATGTGGGTGGCGGGCATCACCCAGGGCCTGATGTGGCGCGAATATGGCAAGGACGGTTACCTCGTCTACGCCTTTGTCGAAGTCGTTGCCGCGATGCATCCCTATTACATCATGCGTGTCGCCGGTGGCCTGATGTATCTGGCGGGAAGCCTCGTCATGGCTTGGAATATCGGCATGACTATTGCCGGCCGGCTGCGCGCCGAAGCACCGATGTCAAGCCCGCCCTATGATCCGGCGCGCGACCGTCCGCTTACCCCCATACCTGCGGCATAAGGCCAGAACCGATGTCCAATATCCTCAATCGCCACAAGGTTATCGAGCGCAATGTGACTCTGCTCGCGCTGCTGTCCCTGGTCGCCGTGGCCATTGGCGGGATCGTCGAGATCGCGCCACTGTTCTGGATCGATTCAACAGTGACCAGAGTGGAAGGTGTGCGTCCCTACACCCCGCTCGAACTCGTCGGGCGCAACATCTATATGCGCGAAGGCTGTTACAATTGTCACAGCCAGATGGTGCGGCCGTTCCGCGACGAAACCGAACGCTATGGCCATTACAGCCTGGCCGCCGAAAGCATGTACGATCACCCCTTCCAATGGGGGTCGGAACGCACCGGACCGGATCTGGCGCGCGTAGGCGGGCGCTATTCGGATGGCTGGCACGTCCAGCACATGACCAACCCGCGCGCCGTGGTGCCTGAGTCGATCATGCCGCCCTATGCCTTTCTGGCGGAACGCGATCTGAAGACCGATGCCATCGCCGGGCATTTGGTGGCGCTGCGGCGTGTCGGCGTGCCCTATAGCGATATCGATATCGCCAGAGCCAGCGCCGACCTTGTCCTGCAGGGCGATGCCGAGGCCGACAGCAGCGATTTCGTCGTGCGCTATCCCAAAGCAAAGGTCCGCGATTTCGATGGCGATCCCAAGCGGCTGACCGAACTCGATGCGATCATCGCCTATCTCCAGTCGATCGGTACCGCAGTCGATTTCACGGCCGCTGCCGCCAAGGAGCAGCCGCGATGAGCTATGATGCCCTGCGCCACGCCGCCGACAGTTGGGGCCTTGTCTTTCTGGGTATGGTCTTCCTCATTCTCATCGGTTGGACCTTCCGTCGCGGTGCCGGCGACGTGCACGCCCGCGCCAAGAGCATGATTTTCGAGGATGACCAGCATGGCTGATGATCTGAAAGCGACAGGCACACCTGGCATCCCCGCTCCCGGCGCACATGTCGGCGGTCCGCGCGTCGATGCGCCCACCGGCACTGCCACCGTCGGTCACCAATGGGATGGCATCGAGGAACTTGATACGCCCATGCCGCGCTGGTGGCTGCTGACCTTTTTCGCCTGCATCGTCTTTGCCATCGGCTATGCCATCGCCTATCCGGCGATTCCGCTCGCCAACAGCGCGACAAAGGGCCTGCTCGGCTGGTCGAGCAAAGGTGATCTCGCGACCGAACTCGCTGCCGAAGCGGCGCAGCAGGCGCCGGTCAAGCTGGCGCTGGCGCAATTGCCGCTCGACCAATTGCCGGGCAATCCATATTTGCTGCGCGCCGCCGAACGTGGCGGCAGATCGGCGTTCAAAGTGCATTGCGTGCAATGCCATGGTGCCGGCGCCGCCGGATCGCAGGGCTATCCCAACCTCAACGATGATGACTGGCTGTGGGGCGGCGATCTTGCCGCTATCCAGACGACCCTGGTCAACGGCATCCGCCACCCCGGCAATGACAACAGCCGCGCCTCACAAATGCCGGCGTTTGGCCGTGACGCTATTCTGCAAAAGGCCGAAATCCGCGATGTCGTCGCCCACGTCCGGGTGATTTCCGTGCAGGATGAACCTTCGGCTGCGGCTGCCCGCGGGGCAGCACTGTTCGAAGTCAATTGTGCCGTTTGCCATGGCGCGACCGGCAAGGGCAATCGCGAGCTTGGCGCACCGAACCTGACCGATGCGATCTGGCTTTATGGCGGCGATCGCGCTTCGCTGACCGCGACCATCGTAAATGCGCGCGGCGGCGTCATGCCGGCCTGGGGCAACCGCCTCGACCCGGTGACGATCAAGATGCTGGCGGCCTATGTCCATTCGCTCGGTGGTGGCGAAGCCGGTCCGGCGCTGCTCGACGCCGTTGCCGGGGTGGAGACCAATCAGTGACCAGCGCCGACCCCGCCGGCGATCAAAATTTCTTCGTCGCCCGGCGCAGTGTCTTCCCCAAGGCGGTCAATGGCCCGTTCCGGCGCTTCAAATGGCTGGTGATGATCGTCACGCTGGCGATCTATTACACCACCCCATGGCTGCGCTGGGACCGTGGGCCTTATGCTCCCGACCAGGCGGTGCTCGTCGATATGGCGCATCGGCGTTTTTACATGTTCCAGATCGAAATCTGGCCGCATGAATTCTATTATGTTGCCGGGCTGCTAGTAATGGCCGGCATCGGGTTGTTTCTCGTCACTTCGGCGGTCGGCCGTGCCTGGTGCGGCTATGCCTGCCCGCAGACGGTATGGACCGACTTGTTTGTCCATGTCGAACGCGCCATCGATGGTGACCGCAATGCGCAAGTGAAGCTGAAGGCGGCACCCTGGGGTGCTGGTAAGGTGGCGAAGCGCGTCGCCAAGCACGGCATCTGGTTGGCCATCGCCGTGCTGACCGGGGGGGCGTGGATCTTCTATTTCGCCGATGCGCCGACGCTCGCCGGGCAATTGTTTGGCGGCACGGCGCCAAGTGTCGCGCTGGCGACCAGCCTGGTGCTGACGCTGACCACCTATATCTTCGGCGGACTGATGCGCGAACAAGTCTGCATCTACATGTGCCCCTGGCCCCGCATCCAGAGCGCCATGCTTGATGAAAAATCGCTGATGGTGACCTACAAGGCGTGGCGCGGCGAACCGCGAACGCATGGTCTCAAGCGCCAGCAGGCCGGGGTCGAATATGCCGACATGACCCCGCCTCCTGCCGGCGATTGCATCGATTGCAACGCCTGCGTCGCCGTCTGCCCGACCGGTATCGACATTCGCGAAGGCCCGCAGATTGGCTGCATCACCTGCGGCCTGTGTATCGATGCCTGTGACAAGGTGATGGCGCAGGTGCATCGCCCGGCAAAGCTGATCGGCTACACCTCGGTGGCCGATAGCCAGATCGCCATGGCCGGCGGCACGCCGCTGTCACCGCTGCAGCGTCTGCTGCGTCCGCGCACGCTGGCCTATGGACTGATCTGGAGCAGCATCGGGCTCGCCATCCTGTTTTCGTTGGGCACCCGCACCCGGCTCGACCTGTCGGTGCAGCCCGATCGCAATCCGCAATGGGTGCGGCTTGCCGATGGCGGCATCCGCAACGCCTATACCGTCAAGCTGCGCAATATGGAGAGCCGGCCGCGCAGTGTCGAAGTCGCCATTGCCGGTGTCGATGGCGCAAAACTGTGGAGTGAGGCAGGCAGCCGCAAGGACGCCGGCACCGCCGTCCGGCTCCGACTGGCGCCGGACCAGGTGGCAGAGGCCCGGCTGTTCGTCGCGGCGTCGGCCAAGGGGCCGGAACATGCCGATATTGTTTTCAGCGTGCGCGGGCTCGATGCCAAGGGTGGTCGTGCTACCACCAACAGCCGTTTCGAACGTCCCGACAGCCCTGATGGCGACGATGAAAAGGGAGACGATTGATGGCCCGCGCCTTTACCGGCTGGCATATGACCGCGATCATCTGTGGCTTTTTCGGCGTCGTCATCGCTGTCAACATCACCATGGCGACTCTGGCGAGCACCACCTTCGGCGGCACAGTGGTCGACAACAGCTATGTCGCCAGCCAGAAATTCAACGGCTGGATCGCGGCCGGCCGAGCGCAAAAGGCGCTGGGGTGGCGGGTGGCGGTGGCGCTCGATGCGGCGCGCCATGTCCGGGTGACCGGCAGGCTGCCCGCCGGCGCGATGGTCACCGCGACTGCCACCCATGTGCTGGGGCGCGTCCCCGAACAACAACTGGTGTTCAGCGCGCTGGGGCAGGGGGTGTGGCGCTCTGCCACCGCTGTGCCGGCCGGGCGCTTCAATGTTCGTGTCAGGGTGCGCGCTGCCGGCCAGACCGGCGATTTCACCGATGAAGTATCGGCATGAGCCTGGCGACCAGCGTCTTTGCCGTTGAAGGGCTGCGCTGCGCCGGCTGCATCTCCAAGCTGGAAGGCGGCTTGGCTAGCGTACCGGGTGTCACATCGGCGCGGGTCAATTTCACCACCCGGCGGGTCAGCATCGCGCACGACCCGGTGCTCGATGAAGACCGGCTGAAACTGGCGGTCGAACGGCTGGGGTTTGTCGCCGAGGTGTTTCGCGGGGACCTCGCACCCCCCGAGGATGCCGAAACGCGGCGGCTGCTCAAGGCGCTGGGCGTCGCCGGCTTTGCCGCGATGAACATCATGCTGCTGTCGGTGTCGGTCTGGTCTGGG
>JBMOFG010000024.1:0-11761 GCA_049314415.1 Polymorphobacter sp. | reverse complement strand
CGCTGGCCGCCCGGTCAGCCGTCCCGGGCTTCTCGCCGAGATCGGCGATGGCGTGCTTGTGGTGCCGATGGCCGAACGGCTGAGCCAGTCTCTTGCCGCACGGCTAGCCGGCGCCATCGATGAAGGCGGGCCGCTGCTCGTACTTTTCGACGAATCGGGCTCCGCCGCGGACAGCCAGGACCGCGTCAGCGCCGGGCTGTGCGACAGGCTGGCCATCCATCTCGACCTCAATGATGTACGGCTGCCGATGGCGGCACTGGTTGCCGGCGCCGATGATTTTCCCGCCGAAACCGACACGCTCGACGGCGACCCCGGCGCCGACATCGACGATCCCGCCACTGCAATGGCCAGCGTTGCCGCAGCGCTCGGCATCGCCTCGATCCGCGCGCCCATTCAGGCGCAGCGCGTCGCCCGCATCCACGCCGCCATGGCCGGCCGCCGCCGTCTCGCCGCCGGGGATATCGAAGTCGCCGCCGCGCTGGTGCTCGGCCCGCGCGCGACCCGTCTGCCGCCCGGTGATTCCCCGCCACCGTCCGAGGAAAACCCTGAAACACCCCCCGACGCGCCGCCGCCGCCGAGCGACGACAGTCCCGACGACGCCCCCGATTCGCCAGACCAGACCCCGCCCGATGCCAGCGATCTCGTCCTCGATGCGGCCGAAACCACGCTGCCGCCCGGCCTGCTCGATGCGCTCGCCAATGGCATCCAGACACGCGCGCCGGGCGGTGGCAGCAGCGGCGCCAAGCTGCGCAGCTTGACCTCGGGTCGCCCCGCCGGAGTCCGCGCCGGGGCGCCGGGCCGCGGCGCACGGCTGGCGCTGATCGAAACCATCAAGGCCGCCGCCCCTTGGCAGAAATTGCGCCCGGTGCGCGGCGATGGCCGGCTGTCGATCCGCCATGACGATCTGCGCATCCGCCGCTTCGTCGCCCGCGCCGAATCGACCACCATTTTCGCCGTCGATGCCTCGGGATCGGCCGCCTTTGCCCGGCTCGCCGAAGCCAAGGGCGCCGTCGAGCTGTTGCTCGCCCAGGCCTATGTGAAGCGCGCCGAAGTCGCGCTGGTCGCCTTTCGCGGCGATCTCGCCGAAATCAGCCTGCCCCCCACCCGCTCGCTGGCGCGCGCCAAGCGGCAATTGGCAGCCCTTGCCGGTGGCGGCGGCACACCGATGGCCGCCGGCATCGACCTTGCCCGCCGCGTCGGCGAGGCCGAGCGCGCCCGCGGCCGCACGCCGCTGGTTGTCATCCTTACCGATGGCCGTGCCAATGTCGGCGGTGGCCCCGGCATGACCCCGCACGAAGCCGCGCTGGCCAGTGGCTCCGCCTTTGCCGCCACCGGCATCAACGCGGTATTCATCGATTGCAGCGCCCGGCCGCGCCCCGAAGGCGGCCAGATCGCCACCGCCATGGCTGCCCGCTATGTCGCGCTGCCGCGCCTCGATGCTCGCGCGGTCGTCGCAGCCGTTAACGCAGCATCGTGAGCCGCCCCGATTGGCGCGTCGAAGGCCGCGGTTGGCCGCATGCCGAGACCAGCCGTTTTGTCAGCGCCGGTGGTATCGATTGGCATGTGCAGGTGATGGGCAAGGGCCCAGTGGCGCTGCTGCTGCATGGCACCGGCGCTGCGACCCACAGCTGGCGCGACCTTGCACCGCTGCTCGCCGCTGATTTCACCATCGTGGCGCCCGATCTGCCGGGCCATGGCTTTACTGGTCGCATCCACCGCGCCACCCCGAGAGCCATCGCAGCGGCGTTGGCAGCATTGACCGAAAGCCTTGCCCTGCCGCCGGTGCTCACCATCGGCCATTCGGCGGGCGCCGCCATCGCCATGACGATGGTGCAGCACCAGCTGGCGCCGCCGCGCGCCATTGTCGGGCTCGGCGGCGCGCTGCTGCCCTTTCCGGGTCTCGCCGGCAAGCTGTTCCCGACACTGGCCCGGCTGTTGTTCGTCAACCCGCTGATGCCCGAAATCTTCGCGATGCGGGCGCGGGTGCCAGGTGAAATCCCCTCGTTCATCCAGCGTTCCACGGGCTCGCGCCTCGATGCCGCCGGTCTGGCGCTCTACGAACGGCTGATGAAGACCTCGGGCCATATCGGCGGCGCGCTGGCGCTGATGGCGAACTGGGATCTCGAATCGCTGCAGGCGGCGCTGCCGGGGTTAGACCTGCCGGTGCTGCTCGCGCATGGCGACCGCGACAAGACCATCCCGCCCGCCACTTCGCGCACCGTCGCAGCGCGGCTGCCGCGCGGCGAAGCGCTGATGCTGCCCGGGCTGGGCCATTTGGCGCATGAGGAAGACCCGGCGGGCCATGCCGCGCTGATCAGCGAATTCGCCCGGCGCCACGGCATCATCGCCTGACCGGTTGACCGCGCCGCCCGCGACGGCAAGGATGCCCGCGGGAGACAGGCACATGGCCAGCATGGCACAAGCATCCAATGCCGAACTATGGGCCGCGGTTCGGGCACAGCGCGAACAGGTGCCGGCGCTCTGGGGCGAGTTCGATTTCGACGGGACGCCCGAACGCTTCACCACCGATCCGGCGGCGACGTCCACCCTGGCACCGCGCCAGGCGCACCAGCGCGGCGAAATCCTCGCCAATGCCGATCTTGTCGAGCGGCTGCGCGCCTATAGCATGATGGGAGACGTCACCGCCGATCGCTATGCCGCGCTGATGGCGCATACCAAGTTCCACGAACTCATCGCCATGCTGACGCTGGCCTGCGACCGCGGTGTCGACGCCGTGCCCGATGCACCGCCCGAACTCGCCGCCTTCATCGCCGATCTCGAGGCGAAACCCGACTGGCTCGACATGGCGCTGGTCGAAAAGGGCGCCCGGCTGGAACGCAACGGCACCGCCAATATCGCTCCCTATGCGGTACGCGGCGCTTTCATCGCCACCTTCATGAACGAATTTGCCGCGTTGCCGATGGCATTGACAGGCACCTTGTCCGCCGCAACCGCCGCCCGCCGCGTCAAGGAAACCGCCAATTTTTTTGCCGTTACCACCTTGCCCGGCGCGCTCCACCGCTTCGGCCCGGGCTTCAAGGCGGCGGCAATGGTGCGACTGATGCATTCGATGGTGCGCTGCAATGTGATGCGCCGGCCGCAACTGTGGGACCAGGCGCGCTATGGCTTCCCCATCCCGCAGGTCGACCAGATGCCCGCGGGGCTGATCAACATCTTTCTGCTGTCGTACCAGTTGATCGCGGAGGGACGCCACGAATTCAGCCCGGATGAACGCGCCATTGTCGAATTCTGCCGCTACCGCTGCCGCCTGCTCGGCCTGCCGGAGATTTTGCTGCCGACGACGCCGCAGGGCATCGTCGATATCATGAACGTGCGCGGTGCCACGCTGCGCGCCAGCTTTGATGACCGGATCTGCGGGACGCTGGTGCGCGCCACCATGGCGGCCGAACTGTGGCCGGACACAACACTACGGCAGCGCTGGTTCCGCCGCGTCGAGCGCAGCTTTTCAAAACTATTCTTCCTGAAGAACTTTATGAATGATGACAGCGTTGCCGCCGCCCGCGTCGGCGTGACCATCTCCATCACCGACAAATTGCTGTTCATCCTTGCCGCCGGCCATATCGGCATTACCATGGCTGCTTATCGCCTTGCCGCCCGATTGCCGGGCGTGCGCGACCTCGCGGACCGCCGGTTGATCATGCGCATCGAAAAACTGCTGGCGAGCTATGGCCATGCCGAATTCGTCACCTATGACCAGCGCCCGGCCACCCCTGCACCAGCGGCTGCCGCCGCCTGATCCAGAGCCTCAGCGCGGTGCGTCGAGCGCCGTGATACGGGCGCGCAGCGCAACGACCCCGGCGAGCCCCGTGGCGGCATCGGCCTTGCCGGCAAGATCATCCTCGATCGCATCCAGCGCGCGCGCTTCGATGCCGAGCGGCAGCAGCAGCGCTTCATACCGGCTGCGCTGCACCTCGGCCTCCGTCATCGCGTCCGAATCGGCCGGTTTTCCGGCGGCGGCGGCAACCGCGCGCTGCCAGTCGGCACGGCTTGCCGGTGACACCGCTTCGATAGCGGCAATCGCTGCCTCGACCCGGGCCAACCGTGCCGGCACATCGGCGGGCACTGGCGGCGGCGGCAAGGACGACGGGGGCGCGGGCGGCATGGCCGCTGCATCCTGTCCGCAGCCGGCACAGGCCCCCAGCGGCGTGCGCGGCACCAGCGGCGACAGTTCGCCAGCCCGCGGCGCCAGAGTCGGCCAGCTTTCCTTGCTGTCCAGGCTCGCACATGCTGACAGCGCCGCCAGAAAGGCAAGCAGCGGCAAGGCGGAACGCATCGGCATCATCGGCGTTGCTATCCCTCGCAGGCCCGCCGCGCAAGCCGCGCCCGAAATCGGCACAGCCGCCATTCTAGCTGTTGCCAAGACTGCCCGGCTCGCCTATTCACCGCCGCCACGCACCCGTAGCTCAGCTGGATAGAGCATCAGACTACGAATCTGAGGGTCGGACGTTCGAATCGTTCCGGGTGCACCAACTCCCATTGCGCAGCATTTCATTGTCACTGCCATGGTGCAGACCGGCTGTCGGGCTTGCTTGCGCGCAGCGCAGCAACCCCTATTCTGGTGCCAGCCCTCGCCAGAAGGCCAGCAGCGCGCAACCGAGGGGAAGCATGAATATCACGATGCCTATGCCCGAATTGGCGCCCCGCGTCCGCCCATGGTGGCGGCAGCTTTATGTCCAGGTCATTGCCGCGATCGTGCTGGGCGCCGCCATCGGTCATTTTCAGCCCGAAACCGGCGCCGCCCTGAAACCGCTCGGCGATGGCTTCATCAAGCTGGTCAAGATGGTCATCGCCCCGGTGGTGTTTTTGTCGGTCGTCAGCGGCATCGCCGGCATGCGCAGCGTCGGCGGCGTCGGTCGTGTGGCGGGCAAAGCTTTCGGCTATTTCCTGGTCGTCTCGACGGGTGCGCTGGTCATCGGGCTGCTGGTCGCCAACATCGTGCAGCCGGGAAGCGGGCTCGCCATCGATCCGGCGACTCTCGATGGCGCCACGGTGGCCGATTATGTCAGCAAGGCGCACGACACCAGTATCGTCGGCTTCCTGACCGACATCATCCCGACGACGCTGTTCTCGGCGCTGACCGATGGCTCGATCCTGCAGACATTGTTTGTTGCGATCCTGTTCGGCATCGCGCTGTCGCTGGTTGGCGAAGTTGGAGCACCGGTGCTCGACATGGTCAACCGGCTTGGGCTGGTGGTGTTCCGCCTCGTCGCCATGCTGATGCAGTTCGCGCCGATCGGAGCATTCGGGGCCATCGCTTTCACTATCGGCAAGTTCGGGCTGGGGGCGTTGGTCAACCTCGGCGCGTTGATCCTCACCTTCTACCTGACGTCGTTGCTCTTCGTACTCGTCGTGCTCGGGCTCATCGCCCGAACGCACGGCTTTTCGGTGCTGCGGCTGATCGTCTATCTGCGCGCCGAGCTGCTGCTCGTGCTTGGCACTTCGTCATCCGAAGCCGCGATGCCGAGCCTGATCGCCAAGCTGGAGCACGCCGGCTGCGATCGCAGTGTCGTCGGGCTGGTCGTGCCAATGGGCTATTCGTTCAATCTTGATGGCACCAACATCTATATGACGCTGGCGGCGCTGTTTATCGCCCAAGCGGTCGGGGTCGATCTCAGCCTTTGGCAGCAGCTGACCCTGCTCGCGGTCGCAATGCTAAGCTCCAAGGGCGCTGCTGGTGTAACGGGCGCCGGCTTCATCACGCTGGCCGCGACGCTGTCGATCGTGCCGACCGTGCCGGTCGCCGGACTGGCGCTGATTCTGGGTATCGACCGTTTCATGTCCGAATGCCGCAGCCTGACCAATTTCATGGGCAATGCCGTGGCCACCATCGTTGTCGCGCGCTGGGAGAATGCGCTCGATGCGCCGCGTCTCAAGGCGGCTCTAGCGGCCGGTGCCACAGCGCCGGGGCTGGCGACCGGACCGAGCCCGCAGGGGTCTGAGGATTGAGCCTAGCGCTCCAAAGCACCAACGATGCGTGGTGAAGGCACGGGCAACCGTTTAGGGCGTATCGAGCGCACAGCCGAATTCGGGATCGTAACGCGCGGTCCGGCTGGCGAGCAGCGGCACGCTGGCGGTGATGCGGCGGCGCTCGCTGTCCTCGGTCACCGTGACGATCTCGGTCCCCGGCTCGCGGTCGGTGTCGCACGATGCCATGTCACGATTGCCGACATAGCGGCACGAACAAACGACATGCGCCAGATAACCGGCACCCAGCTCGGCACGCTGGCCAAGACTGCTGTATTTCAGCCCCAGCCACGCCCCGGCGAACAACGTCGCCAGCAGCGGCAACCACAGCAACCAGCGCCGCCCGCCACCACGCCCTGCACGCCGCGCAGTGCCATTGCCCAAGCCTGTGCTTGCGTTCATGTGCTTGCCCCTTCTACGTTGTGGCCATGTACGGACGTGACGCCATGATGCGAATGCAATCAAGCCTGTTTGTGGCGGCAGCGCTGCTGCTGTCGCCGCTGCATGGCGTGCGCGCCGCGCCTGCCAACCCCAATGCGGTGCGCAGCCTGCCGGCGGCCGACGCTTTTTTCACCGATCCGGCGCTGCGCGAAACCCGCGCGGTCATCGTGCTGCGGGATGGCAAGCCGATCTATGAACGCTATGCCCCGGGCTATGGGCCGGGCAATCGCTTCATTTCCTGGTCGATGGCCAAGTCGCTGACCGCCACGCTCGTCGGCGCGCTGGTCGCCGATGGCCGGCTGGAACTCGACAGCCCGGCACCGGTGCCGGCATGGGCGGGCGCCGGTGATCCCCGCGGTGCCATCACGCTGCGGCAATTGCTCCACATGTCGGCAGGGCTGAAGCATATCGAAGCCGATCCCGCCGAGCGCGCCGATACCAACCGCGCGCTGTTTGCCGACAAGAGTGCCGATATCGTCGGCCATGCCGTGTCGGCGCCGCTGGCGAGCAAGCCCGGCACCAAATATCAATATTCGACGCTGACGACGCATATCCTTGCCGATATTATCGTCCGCACCATCGCACCTGCCGCCAAAACCCCGGTGGCACGCCGCGCCGCGATGCAGCGCTTCCTGGTCGACCGCCTGTCGGGCCCGGCCGCCATGCCGAGCCTGGTCTGCGAATATGATCCGCAAGGCACGATGCTGGGCGGCTCGCTCTGTCATGCCTCGGCGCGCGACTGGGCCAATTTCGGTCAGCTCTATCTCGACAATGGCGTTGTCGCAGGTCGCCAGGTGGTCAGCCCCGATTGGGTGCGTCTTGTACGCACACCGGCGCCGACCAACCCCGGCTATGGCGGGCATTTCTGGCTCAACCGCCCGCATCAGGCCGGCGCGACGCCAGCGCTGTTCCCCGATCAGGGCCCGGCGGATGCCTATGCGGCAATCGGCCATCTCGGCCAATATGTCATCATCGTGCCGTCGCGGCGCCTCGTCGTTGTCCGGCTCGGCAAGACCCAGGATGATCTGTTGGGCCCGGTAAAGCCGGCGCTCGGCCGGCTGGTCAACAGCTTTGCAGCGGTAACCCCATGACGGAAGATTATCGTATCATCGATATCAAGCTCGATGAGCGCACCATCCTGTGGCGCAATGCCGATATTGAACAGGAACGCCGCGTCGCGATTTTCGACCTGCTCGAAGGCAATGTCTTTCAGCCGACGGTCGCTGCCGAATCGGCCTATAAGGGCCCCTACAAGGTGATGCTGGGTGTCGAAGAAGGCCGGCTGACAGTGGCGATCAGCGCCGCCGACGACACGCCGGTCGAAGCCTTTGTGCTGCCGCTGGCGCCGTTCCGCCGCACCGTGCGCGATTATTTTGCCATCTGCGACAGCTATTATCAGGCGATCCGGCAATCAACGCCAACCCAGATCGAAACCATCGACATGGCCCGCCGTGGCATCCACAACGATGCCGCCGAAACGCTCAAGGACCGGCTCGAACCCAAGGTCGTTGTCGATTTCGACACCGCCCGGCGGCTGTTCACGCTGATCTGCGTGCTTCATATCCGAGGATGAATTTGCCATCGGGAAACAGCCAGTCAACGATATCATCGGCATGATGTTCGTTGCCGACACAGATGGTGACTTCTTTCGACCCCGGCATGCCGCGTACAAGGCCGATGAAGCGATCATGCGCCTGCGCCGCCAGCTCGGGCCGGCGTTCGAGCACCGGCAGGCAGAAGGTAAACAAAAGGACAGAGCCCGAAAGCGTGACGGTGAAGTGCTGCCGCCCATAATCGTCACGGATCAGCAGCGATCGCGCCGCCTCGCGCGGTACGCAGCGCAGCCCGGCCCGTTCGGCGGCAATCAGCAGCGCCAGATAGGCGCAGCGCAAGCTGCGCCCCGGGCAGTTGTCGAGAATGGTCAGATGTGCTTCGGCTTGGCTGTACATACAACGCCCCTCTGGATCGGTAGCGTTGTATTCGATTCAATCTGTTAAAAATAGCGCCTGAAAAGTTAAGTAAAAGGACGTCGCATGGCTGTACTCTCCGATCGCTGGATCCGCGCCCAGGCGCTGGCCAACGGCATGATCGAACCCTTTGTCGATCGCCAGACCCGCGAGGGCGTCATCAGCTATGGCCTGTCGTCCTATGGCTATGACGCACGCGTGTCGGATGAATTCAAGATATTCACCAATGTCGAATCGGTGACCGTCGACCCCAAGAATTTTCATCCCGGCAGCTTTGTCGACCGCAAGACCGATTGCTGCATCATCCCGCCGAACAGTTTCGCACTCGCCCGCACCGTCGAATATTTCCGCGTGCCGCGCGACGTGCTGGTCATCTGCCTCGGCAAATCGACCTATGCGCGCTGCGGCATCATCGTGAACGTCACCCCGCTCGAACCCGGTTGGGAAGGCCATGTCACGCTGGAATTTTCCAACACGACGCCGCTGCCGGCGAAAATCTATGCCAATGAAGGCGCCTGCCAGTTCCTTTTCTTGCAGGGTAATGAACCCTGCGAGGTCAGCTATGCCGACCGGGCGGGCAAATATATGGGCCAGCGCGGCGTGACGCTGCCGAAAATCTGATGACCCCCGAAACGCGCACCGGCCTTATCGCCGGGCTTGGCGCCTATTGCTTGTGGGGGCTGCTGCCACTCTATCTCAAGCTATTGACCGGCATTCCGGCGAGCGATGTGCTCGCCAACCGCATCTTGTGGTCACTGCTGCTTATCGGCGGCATCATGGTCTTCACCGGCGGCGGCGGCCGGCTGCGCGCCGTAATCATGCAACCGCGGCTTATGCTGCTGCTGGTCACCAGCGCCGTGCTGATCGCGGCGAACTGGCTGATCTACACCTGGGCAGTGCTCAACGGCCATGTTCTCGACACCAGCCTTGGCTATTTCATCAACCCGTTGATCAGCATCGTCTTCGGCGTCGTGCTGCTGGGGGAACGGCTGGCGCGGCTGCAATGGATCGCCGTCGGGCTCGCCACCACCGGCGTTGCGATCATCGCGATCGCCAATGGCGCGCTGCCATTGGTCAGCCTGGGGGTGGCGCTGTCGTTCGCGCTTTATGGCCTGGTGCGCAAATTCGCCGCTGTCGACGCCGTCACCGGGCTGCTGGTGGAAACCATCATCCTGACGCCAGTGGCGCTCGGCTGGCTTTTGTCGCGTCCTGAAGGACTCTTCGGCAGGCCCGCCGTCACCGAAGCGCTGCTCATCGCCGGCGGCGCGCTCACCGCCGTGCCGTTGCTGCTGTTCGGAATCGCCACGCGCTGGCTCAAGCTGTCGACCATCGGCCTGATGCAATATATCGCGCCGACAATGGTGTTCCTGCTCGCGGTATTCCTGTTTGGCGAAGTGCTCACCATGTCGCGGCTGCTTGCCTTTGGCTGCATCTGGGCCGGGCTGGCGCTCTACACCCGCTCGATACTGGCGGGCGCGGCGCGTACCTGAATGCCGCTGGCAACGACGCCCGCGCCGCGCTAAGCCTGTAAGATGGACCAGATCGTCATCCGCGGTGGCCGCCCGCTCAAAGGCCGTATTCCCATCTCCGGTGCCAAGAACGCCGCGCTCACGCTGATGCCGTGCGCGTTGCTGACCGACGAGCCGCTGACGCTGCGCAACCTGCCGCGCCTTGCCGATATCGATACCTTCGGCCATCTGCTCAACAACCATGGCCTGTCGACGACGATCGAAGGCACATCGCCCGATGAATTCGGCCGGGTGATGACGGTGCGCGCCAACCGCATCACCTCGACGATCGCCCCCTATGATATCGTCCGCAAGATGCGCGCCTCGATCCTCGTGCTCGGGCCGCTGCTCGCCCGCGCCGGCGAAGCCACCGTCTCGCTGCCGGGCGGCTGCGCCATCGGCAACCGACCGATCGATCTGCATCTGAAGGCGCTGGAACATCTCGGTGCCGAGATCGAGCTCGCCGCCGGCTATGTGAAGGCGACCGCCAAGGGCGGGCTGCCGGGTGGCCGCTACGTCTTCCCGATGGTCAGCGTCGGCGCCACCGAAAATGCCGTGATGGCGGCCGTGCTGGCGCGCGGGCCTTCCATTCTCGAAAATGTCGCCCGCGAGCCCGAAATCGTCGATCTGTGCAACTGCCTCGTCGCCATGGGGGCGCATATTCAAGGTATTGGCACCGAAACGCTGGAAATCGAAGGCGTGCGCGATCTGCACGGCGCCACCTATGCGGTGATGCCCGATCGCATCGAAGCCGGCAGCTATGCCTGTGCCGCCGCGATCACCGGTGGCGAAGTCGAATTGCTCGGCGTCAGCGAAGCGGTGCTCGGCTCCACCCTCGCGTCGTTGCGCGAAGCCGGGGTCGAAATCACCCCCACCAAGGCCGGGCTGCTCGTCAAGCGCACCGGCCCGATGGCCGGCATCAACGTCTCGACCGCGCCTTACCCCGGTTTTCCGACCGATATGCAGGCGCAATTCATGGCGATGCTCACCGTTGCCGATGGCGCGTCGCTGCTGACCGAAACCATCTTTGAAAACCGCTTCATGCACGTCCCCGAACTGGCGCGGATGGGCGCCGATGTCACCGTGCGCGGCCGTTCGGCCGTAGTGCGCGGCGTCGCCGGCCTGCACGGTGCGCAAGTCATGGCGACCGATCTGCGTGCGTCGATGAGCCTCGTGCTCGCCGGGCTGGCGGCGACAGGCGAAACCACCGTCAGCCGCGTCTATCACCTCGATCGCGGCTATGAACGGCTCGAAGAAAAACTGTCGGCAGTGGGTGCCGATATCGAACGCGTCTCGGACGGCTGACGCTGCCATGCAGGACGAGCGCCTGACCCTCATTGGCCAGACCGCCGATGATCTGCCCGCCATCTCGGCGCTGCTGCAGGACGCGACGCTGCGCGTCGTCGATGTCGGTTACGACCGCAGGGCGCGGCGGCTGGCGCTGCTCGTCAACCGCTATCGCTGGGAAAGCGCGACGCGCAGCCGGGTGCGCTGCGCACTGCGGCTGGAGACGGTTACCGCCGTACAACGCCAGGGCTGGCCCGTGGGTGGTGACGCGGTGCTCAACCTGCTCAGCCTGACACAGGAGGGCGACTGGCTGGTGCTGACCTTCGCCGCCGGCGCCGCGCTGCGCATGCAGTCCGAGGTAATCGAGGTCGTGATGGAGGACCTGGCGGCACCGTGGGAAACCCAGCGCGAGCCGAACCACAGCTAACCTCCCTCTCCCGCAGGCGGGAGAGGGGCGCTGTTTCAGAGCTTGACCAGCATTTTCCCCGTGTTCCCGCCCGAAAACAGCCCGATAAAGGCATCGGGTGCCTTGTCGACGCCTTCGAACACAGTTTCTTCCCATGCCAGCTGCCC
>JBMOFG010000023.1:0-12045 GCA_049314415.1 Polymorphobacter sp. | reverse complement strand
CGCAAGGATTGTCGGCCGGCACGAGCCGGCGCAGGTGTTTCCCGCCCGACAACCATGGCGGCGCCGGCGTACAGCGCCGGCCTATAGCCAGGGCGCCAGGGCATCGAGCGCCAGCATCGCGGCGGGCTGGTTGCGTTCCGACACCACCGACCATTGCGCGCCCTTGACCATCACTTCGGGCACCAGCGGGCGCGAGTTATAGGTACTCGCCATGGTCGCGCCATAGGCACCGGCGGTCATGAAGGCAATCAGATCACCACTGCCGACCGCCTCGACATCGCGGTCTTCGGCAAAGGTATCGCCGGTTTCGCAGATCGGGCCGACGATGGTGGCGACGCGACGGTCGGCGCGGGGACGGACGGCGCGGAAATCATGCCAGGCATTGTAGAGCGACGGCCGCAGCAGGTCGTTCATCGCGGCATCGACGACGATGAAGTGCTTCGACGCGCCTTCCTTGGTCAGGATCACCGACGACACCAGCACCCCGGCATTGCCGACGATCATGCGCCCGGGTTCGAACATCAGCTGCCAGGGCCAGCCTTGGGTGACACGCGCCACCATTTCGGCATAAGCCGCCGGGCTGGGCGGCAGCGGCTGGTCGGGGCGATAGGGCACACCCAGCCCGCCACCGCAATCGATGCGCTTGATCGTGTGGCCCGCTGCGGTCATGGCACGGGCGAGTTCGCCAAGGCGGCGAATGGTATCCTCGACCGGGCCCAGATCGAACAACTGGCTGCCGATATGCGCGGCAAGGCCGATCGGGCGCAGCCATTCGTGCGCCGCGGCCTGGGCAAAGGCGGCGGGCACCCGGTTCCAGGGGATGCCGAACTTGGCATCGGCGCCGCCGGTACTGATCTTGCCATGCGTCTTGGGGTCGACCGCCGGATTGATGCGGATGCTGATTTCGACCGGGCGCGCATAATGCGCTGCGACCTTGCCGAGCATATCGATTTCGGCTTCGGATTCGACATTGAACTGCAGGATGCCGGCTTCGATGCCCGCCGCGAGTTCGTGGTTCTGCTTGCCGACGCCCGAAAAGACGATGCGGTCGGCAGGGATGCCGGCGGCCAGCGCGCGCGCCAGTTCGCCGCCCGACACGACATCGCCCCCCGCCCCCAGCCGGGCGAGCGTGGCCAGCACCGACAAATTGGGATTGGCCTTGACGGCAAAGGCAACCAGCGGCGTCCCCTGCCCCAGCCCGGCGACGGCATCGGCGAAAACCGTGTAATGGCGCTCGATGGTGGCGGCCGAATAGCAGTAAAAGGGTGTGCCGACCTTGGCCGCCAGCGCTTCCAGGCTGACGTCTTCGGCGTGCATGACGCCGTCGCGAATCTCGAAATGGTCCATGGGGTCGTTTCAGTTCCGGCTGGTGGGCGGCAGGTTGAACGGGTCGTCGGGGCGCTCCTGCGATTTTTCGACCGGATCATCGACGCGGTTGGGCTGGAATTGCGGCGGCAGCTTGAGCAGGTCCTCGGGCACCGGCGCGACCGACATGGCGACGGGCTTGGGCGGCGCGGATTGCGGCGCGACCGGCGTCAGCTTGCCGATCTTGCCACAGGCAGCGAGGGCGAGCAGCAGCGCCAGCGCCAACCGCGCGGTCACATCCGCGCCCTTGCCGCGACAATCGCGGCGCGCACATTGGCCGGTGCCGTGCCGCCAAAGCTGGTCCGGCTGGCGACCGAGGCTTCGACCGACAGCACCGAGCGCACCGCCGGGGTGATGCGCGCATCGATGGCGGCGAGCTCGCCATCGCTCAACCCGTTGAGGTCGCTGCCCTTGGCTTCCGCCGCCTTGACGCAGCGGCCGGTGATTTCATGCGCTTCGCGGAACGGCACGCCGCCGGCACGGACCAGCCAGTCGGCAAGGTCGGTCGCAGTCGAAAATCCGCTGTTGGCGGCAGCGCGCATCTTGCCTGCGTTGAAGGTGATGCTGGCGACCATGCCGTTCATCGCAGCCAGGCACAGGCCAAGATCATCATGCGCGGCGAACACCGTCACCTTGTCGTCCTGCATGTCCTTGGAATAGGCCAGCGGCAGGCCCTTCATCACGACCGAAAGCCGGGTGAAGGCACCGAGGAAATGCGCGGCCTTGGCACGCACCAATTCGGCGGCATCGGGGTTGCGCTTTTGCGGCATGATGCTGCTGCCGGTGCTCCAGGCGTCGGGCAGCGTCACGAAACCATAGGGCTGCGACGCCCAGATGATCATTTCTTCGGCCAGACGCGAAAGGTGCAGCCCGGTCATATGGGTCGCCGCCAGATATTCGAGCGCGAAATCGCGGTCGGACACCGAATCAAGGCTGTTGCGCGTGGGACCGGCAAAGCCCAGCGCCTTGGCCGTCATCGCGCGATCAATGGGAAAACTGGTGCCGGCGAGCGCCGCGGCACCCAGCGGGCATTCGTCCATGCGCCGCATCGCATCGGCAAAGCGGCTGCGGTCACGCCCCAGCATCTCGACATAGGCCATCAGGTGATGGCCCAGCGTCACCGGCTGCGCCACCTGCAGGTGGGTGAAGCCCGGCATGATCGTATCGGCATGTTGTTCGGCGCGGGTGAGCAGCGCACCCATCAGCCCGGCGAGCGCCGCATCGGCCTCGGCGCATGCCGCCTTGACCCACAGCCGGAAATCCACCGCGACCTGATCGTTGCGGCTGCGCGCCGTGTGCAGGCGCCCCGCTGCCGGGCCGATGATCTCTTTCAACCGGGTTTCGACATGCAGGTGAATATCTTCGAGCGCTAGATTTTCGACCAGCTTGCCGGCTTCATATTCGGCGGCGATCGCCTGCAGCCCCTTGTCGATCGCGGCGACATCGGCGGGCGCGATGATACCTCTGGCGCCCAGCATCGCGACATGGGCGCGGCTGCCGGCGATGTCCTGCCGCCACAGGCGCTTGTCGACGCCGATCGAGGCGTTGATCTCGCGCATCACCGCCGAAGGCCCGGCGCCGAAGCGGCCGCCCCACAGGCTGTTGGCGACGGTTTCGCCGCTGCTGCTGTTCGATGCTGTGCCGGCCGTATCCATGGTCCCGGGCGATAGGGGAATCACGCCCGGCCCGCAAGCAACACCCGCCGCTTCGGCCGACGCCGCCGCCGCCCCGGATGCTGCCCCCGCCGCCGCCGCACCCAGAGCCGCCATCTGCAAGGCTTCGCGCCGCGATACTGTCATGCCCATGTCTCCCGTTGCGCCCGATTGCCGCCCGCGCTTGTCGCCACCGGGCGCCGCGCTTATCTGGATCACAGTAGCGGGGTCTGCCCTGCAACAGCCACCCCTGAACAACAGGAATTTTTGCGATGTTCGCACCGATGGCACGGCTTTTGATGGTCGCCACCACCGCCGCCGCGCTGGCCCTGCCCGCCGCCGCCGCGCCGGCCGCGATCAACAGCATCGACCGCAGCCTGGCCGGCACGCCGGCACCCAAGCTGATGTTCGAAGTCACCCCCGGCAAGAAAACCAGCCTTGCCGCCTTCAAGGGCCGCCGCGTGCTGGTCAATCTCTGGGCGACCTGGTGCGCGCCGTGCATCGCCGAAATGCCCGATCTCGACCGGCTGGCGACAGCGCAGGGGGGCAAGCTGCTGATCATCCCGCTTAGCCAGGACATGGAGGGCTGGCAGGCGGTCAACAAATTCTTCAAGCCCGGCAAGTTCAAGACGCTGAAGCCGATGCTCGACCAGCCAGGGTCGTTCGCCGAAAAGATCGGCGCGCGCGGGCTGCCGATGTCGGTGCTCTATGATGAAAAGGGCCGCGAGGTGTGGCGGGTGGCAGGGACGCTGAAATGGGGCTCGGCGGAGGTCGCTGCGGCGCTTTGAATTGAAAAAGCAAGGGCCTTGGTCAGATTGCGCAGCGCCGGGCAGCGATCCGGCGACCTTCCTTGTCGTTGAATGCAAGACCGCTTTTTCCTGGGGCGGGTCGTATCGTCTGCGGCTCGAATGCGATGTCAATCTCAGCATGCAACGATTTGGTCACGACTGGTTGGGTGCGCCGGCCTTGCAGCGCCGAAGCTTTGTGAAGTCGGCCGGCTGGGAAACCGACGCTACGTTGCTGACACCTGGTCTTGCTGCCGGTGACCGCATTGGCGTGAGCGAGGTCGTCGAAGCCGCTGAATTGTGGTCCGACTGGGGTTAGCGGCGAAATTAGAAGGAGGCTTGGGCAAAGCCCAAGCTGACGTCAGACGAGTTCGGTCGCCAAAGGGGCGACCGCCTCGCTGGCCGACCGCTGCGCCTGTCGGCGCGCTTCCCGGCTGCGCCGGTCCAGCGCTCCGCGGCTCCGCTAGTGATTCATCGCGTCGAAGAAGTCCTTGTTCGTCACCGAGTCCTTCATCTTGTCGATCAGGAATTCCACCGCATCGACGGTGCCCATCTGCATCAGGATGCGGCGCAGCACCCACATCTTGGCCAGCGTGTTCTTGTCGACGAGCAGTTCTTCCTTGCGGGTGCCGGACTTGCCGATGTCGATGGCCGGGAAGACGCGCTTGTCGGCGATCTTGCGGTCCAGCACGATTTCGCTGTTGCCGGTGCCCTTGAACTCTTCGAAAATCACTTCGTCCATGCGGCTGCCGGTATCGATCAGCGCGGTCGAAATGATGGTCAGGCTGCCGCCTTCCTCGATATTGCGCGCCGCACCAAAAAAGCGCTTGGGGCGCTGCAGGGCGTTGGCGTCGACCCCGCCGGTCAGCACCTTGCCGCTGCTCGGCACCACGGTGTTATAGGCGCGGCCGAGGCGGGTGATGTTGTCGAGCAGGATGACGACATCGCGCTTGTGTTCGACGAGCCGCTTAGCCTTTTCGATGACCATTTCGGCGATCTGGACGTGGCGGGTCGCGGGCTCGTCAAAGGTCGAGGAGATGACCTCGCCCTTCACCGTGCGCTGCATGTCGGTGACTTCTTCGGGGCGCTCGTCGATGAGCAGCACGATCAGGAAAATCTCCGGATGGTTCGCCGAGATCGACCGCGCGATATTCTGCATCATCATGGTTTTACCCACGCGCGGCGGCGCCACGATCAAACAGCGCTGACCCTTGCCGAGCGGCGCGACGATGTCGATGATCCGCCCGGTCTTGTCCTTGATCGTCGGGTCGTTGTTGTCGAGGTTGAGCTTTTCATCCGGGTACAGCGGCGTCAGATTATCAAAATTGACGCGGTGGCGGACGACATCGGGATCGTCGAAATTGATCGCGATCACCCGCACCAGGCCAAAATAGCGCTCGCCATCCTTGGGCCCGCGGATTTCGCCTTCGATGGTATCGCCGGTGCGCAGGCCGAATTTACGGACGATCTGCGGCGTCACATACACATCGTCGGGGCCGGCGAGATAATTGCTGTCGGCCGAACGCAGAAAGCCGAAGCCATCGGGCATCACCTCGATCGTGCCGGTGCCGGTGATTTCATTGCCGGCTTCGGCGGTGGCCTTCAAAATGGCGAAGATGATGTCCTGCTTGCGCAGCGTCGAGGCATTTTCGATGCCGAGTTCCTCGGCCATGATGACCAGCTCGGCCGGGGTTTTGCGCTTGAGATCGTGAAGATGCATCTGGGGTCTTTGCCATAAGAGTCCGGGCGCTGTCGGGGGTCGATAACCGGCGATGGCGGGACTGGATGACCGCGCACGAGGACCGGCGCGGTAAGCTGGAGATAGGCGCGGCAGCGGGCGCGGTCAAGACGGGATGGCCGCCGAAGCGAAACCAGGTCCCGGGTCAAGCCCGGGTTGGCAGAGTCGAAATCATCCCCAGCCAGCTTCAATCATGCGGTGCGCCTTTCTGTCATCCCGAGCTTGACCCGGGACTCAGCTTCTTCTTCACCGACCTTGGCCCCCGCTGTCGCCAGCGGATCGACCATCGCGGCATGGGCGGCGCGCAACCCGGCGGGGATGGTCCGCGGTTCATAAAGCTGCGCAAGGCTCGCGCTCGGGCAGCAAATCGACATGACCGAGCGCCTGCCCGCGCGCCTTTTTCAGGTCCAGCCCGGCGCTTTTCTGTTCGAAAAGCGATTGGCCGGGCCAAAACAGATTGATGGACCCGGCACGCGATTTGTCGAACGTGCCGACGCGTTTTTCATAACTGGCAACCGTGCAGCGCTTGCCGCTGAAAATCTCGCAAAATTCATTGAAAAAAGTCTAAGTATCACTTTTTTCACAGGTAATAGTTACTCATTCGACGGCAAAGATGATCGCGCGCGCCCCGGATAACTTCCCAACTCAGAGGCTGCATGGTCAGCCCGTGTGGCAACGCCAGCGCAACCTTGGGCCGAGAGGAATGCCGGCAAACGGGGTGCAGGGCCTCAGGCCTTGCCCGCCGGCGGCATCTCGCCTTTTCCGCTGTCCTACGCGAACCAGATGGGTTAAGGAAAAAGAGTGAGATTCGGCTTTTGGAAACTATAGGTAAGCGAATGACGCGGCGACAGGCGCTTTGCGCCTGATAATGCGGACTAGGGATACGCAAAAAACGGAAACTGCGTTTGGCGTGTCTTTCGTGACTTTCTTAATTTTCGTTCAGTGAGATTGAAGGGACGGCAATGGCGGTAACGGCGATTGGCGATTACGACGACAACAACATTTTCGCCCGCATCCTGCGCGGCGAGATTCCGTCCAGCCGCGTGTTCGAAAATGAATGGGCGGTGGCGTTTCACGACATCAACCCGCAGGCGCCGGTGCATGTGCTGGTGATTCCGCGCGGGCGCTGGCGGTCATGGGCGGATTTTGCCGCCCGCGCCGGTGAAGCGGAAATTGCCGGCTTTGTACGCGCTGTCGGCCAGGTGGCGCGCGACCTGGGGCTGGAGGAACCGGGCTATCGCCTGCTCGCCAATGCCGGGCTCGATGCGCATCAGGAAGTGCCGCACCTGCATGTGCATTTGTTTGGCGGGAAGCCGCTCGGGCCGATGCTGGTGCGGTAAGCTTCACCTCTCCCGCCGGGGGAGCGGTTAAGGGGCCATCGCTTCGCCCATGCGCCTGATCGCGGCGATTTTCGTATGAAGCGGCGACCAATCATCGTCGGCAGCAATCGGCGCCCATAGCGCTTCGACTTCGTCGATCAACATGGTGCACGGCGCCGCATCGCCCCAATAGGGGTGGGTCGGCACCGCTGCGGCATAGGGGGCGACCGCGGCGCGAAAGGCGGCAAAATCGGGGCCGTCATAAAGCGCATCGGCTGGCGACGCCTGGCGCCGCGTTCCCCCGCGCCAATCGAACCAGAAGCGATCGGGGTTCATCTGGGTTGCAACCAGCGCCGCTTCGATCGTCTTGACCAATGCGGTGTCGGACGCCTCGCCGCGCGGCGCCACCCCAAGCCGACCCAGCAGCGCCGTCGCCAGCGCGGCGCCATAGCGTTCGGCAAAAGCGGCGAGCGGCGGCTTGATGGCGTCGAGCGGTGCGATCAGCCGCAGCGCGCCGGCGAGTTGGAAGACATTCCATTGCAGCGCCTCGGCCTGGCGGCCAAAGCTGTAGAGGCCCTGATGGTCAAAATAGGCGGCGGTGAAATCCGGGCTCCAGGCGGGGGTGAAACGCCACGGGCCATAATCGAAACATTCGCCCGTGATGTTGATATTATCGGTGTTGAGCACGCCATGGACAAAGCCCGCCGCCATCAACTGCGCCGCCAGCCGCGCGGCGCTGGTAACGGCATGATCGAGCAGGGCGACAGCATCGCCGCTGCCGGTGCCAAGCAGGTTGGCGTGGCAGTAATCGACCAACCGCTGCATCGCTTCGGCATTTTGGGTATAGGCAAGCCGCTGGAAACTGCCGTAGCGGACATGGCTGTGGTTGAGCCGGACGAGGACGGCGCTGCGCGTCGGGCTGGGTTCATCGCCGCGTTGCAGCTTCTCGCCGGTTTCGATGACCGACAAAGTGCGACTGGTGTGGAGGCCGAGCGCTTCGAGCATTTCGGTGGCGAGAATTTCGCGCACCGCGCCCTTCAGCGTCAACCGGCCATCGCCGGCACGGCTCCACGGTGTCGTGCCGCTGCCCTTCGTGCCGAGGTCCATGAGGCTGTCACGCTGGTCACGGCATTGCGCGAACAAAAAGCCGCGGCCATCGCCGAGATCGGGGTTGTAGGTGCGGAACTGGTGGCCGTGATAGCGCAGCGCCAGCGGCGTATCGAGGCTGCCGGGCAAAGGTTGAAAGCGCCCGAAATGGCGCAGCCAATCGGCATCGGACAGCGTATCGAGCCCGATCTGCGCCGCGGCGCGATCGTTGCGGAAACGCAGGATCGTCGCCGGAAAATCGGCCGGAGTGACGGGATCGTAGAATTCGGTGCCCAGCGCCAGGATGGCCCGTTCGGGGCGAAAGGCAGACAGGGTGCGGCTCAGGCGGTCGGATAGTTGCAGGCGGCGCGCACGAAGCGGACGGTCTCGCGTTGCACGCGCTGCGCTTCCTCGGGCGATTGAGCCATAAGTACCCGGTCGATGGCGTCGCCGACGATGTGGTGCGTGAAGGAGGCGGCAATCTCGATATCGACACTGCCGATGCCGCGCTTGGCCATCGCCAATGTCATCTGGCGCTCGATCCATTTCGTCGTCATCGCCTTGGCGGCATGATAAAAAGGTTCGGCATCGGCATTGGCAGCAAGCGCAGCCTTAGGACCTGTGTCGCCACGGGGTTCGCCCATGCCTTCCCACAGCATGTTGTTGCGGCAGAATTCGAAAACGCGCGGAATGATGATGCCGGGTTCGAGATCCTCGAGCGCGTCGCCGCCCTCCATCGCCTCGATCATCATGCGGCCATGGCGCGCGCCAAGTTCGGCAAGCAGCGCCTTTTTCGAACCGAAATGATAGAAGATCGAGCCTTCGGAAACATCGGCTTCACGCGCGATGTCGGCGGTGCCGGTGCTGGCGAAACCCTTGGTGGCAAACAACATGTGTGCGGCGGCAAGCACGCGCTGCCGGGTTTCGGCCGGGTCGTAGCGGCGGGCGCGGTTGTCGGTCCGGGGCTCGCTGGCCCGCATCTCAGCACTTCGGGAATCGATTGCGCGCGTTGCCACTGGCCTGGTTCTTCCTTATCCCCCCCGGGAGAAAAATTGCATAGCGCAACAGCTGAGTCGGAGTCAAAATAATGCGATGTCCGGGTCAGATAAGCAGCCGCCGATGACAGTCATGATGACCGATGGCTGGTATTGGTCAGGCGATGGCCTTCGCCTTCATTGGCGCGAGGGGCCGGCGGCAGCCGCTGCCGTTGCCGATCGCCCGGTGCTGCTCTGCCTGCCCGGGCTGACCCGCACAGCGCGTGATTTCGACGCACTGGCAGCGCGGCTGGCCGGGCGCTGGCGAGTGGTGGCGGTCGATCTGCGCGGTCGCGGTGATTCGGCCTGGCCGAAGGATTCGCTCAGCTATGTGCCGCTGACCTACTTGGGTGATTTGCGCCTGCTAATCGAAACCGCCGGCATCTCGCGCTTTGTCGCGCTGGGTTCATCGCTGGGGGGGGCGCTGGCGCTGGCGCTCACCACCGGGCACCGCGACGCGATGGCAGGCGTCATCCTCAATGATTTCGGCCCGGCAATCGAACCCGCCGGGTTGGTGCGGCTGCGCGGCAATGTCGGGCGGCAGGCGAACTGGCCGACCTGGGTGCATGCGGCGCGCGACCTCGGGCAGCGACATCAGGCGATCTACCCCGGCTGGGGGCTCGGCGACTGGCTGGCGTTCGCCCACAATCTCTGCCGCGTCGGGCCGTCGGGGCGGATCATCTTTGATTATGACGCGCGCATCGCCGAGCCCTTTCGTCTGCCCAATGGCGACGCCGGAGTCGATCTGTGGCAAGCCTTTGCGACGCTCCCCGGAGTACCGGTGCTCAGCATTCGCGCCCAACATTCGGATGTATTGACCCGCGCCGGCCAAGCGCGGATGCAGGCGGCACTGCCTGAAATGACTGTGGTGGAAGTGCCCGGCGTCGGCCATGCTCCGACGCTGGGTGAACCGGTGGCGATGGCCGCCATCGACCGGTTCCTTGAAGAATTGAGCGGGAGAGAATGACGATGACGACACGCAATGTCTGGCGGCTGGCCAAGCGCCCGGTGGGTGACATCGCCGATGGCGATCTTGTTTACGGCAATGAACCGCTGCCGCCGCTGCTGGACGGGCAGTTCAGCCTGCGCGTTACCTATCTGTCGCTCGATCCGACCAACCGGATCTGGATGAGCGATCAGGAGCAATATATGCCGCCCGTCGTCGTCGGCGCGCCGATGCGCGGCGGTGTTGCCGGCCGCGTCGTCGAAAGCCGCAAGGACGGCGTCAACCCGGGCGACCTGTTCGCCGGGCTGGGCGAATGGGCCGACCTGATGATCACCGACGGCACCGGCCTGTCGCGCCTGCCGGAAATCCCCGGCGTGCCGCTGGCGGCGTCGTTCGGCACCTTGGGACTGGTCGGGCCGACCGCCTATTTCGGACTGCTCGACATCGGCAAGCCGCAGCCGGGCGAGACGCTGGTGGTCAGCGCGGCGGCGGGTGGCGTCGGGCAGATCGTCGGGCAGATCGGCAAGATCATGGGCTGCACGGTCATCGGCATCGCCGGCGGCAAGGCCAAGTGCGACTATGTGGTGGATGAACTCGGCTTCGATGCCTGTATCGATTACAAGTCGCAGGATGTCGGCACCGAACTCGACCGGCTGGCGCCCGCAGGCGTCGACATCAATTTTGAACAGGTCGGCGGCGAGATCATGGTCGCCGTCCTCAAGCGCATGAAGCTGTTCGGGCGGGTGCCGCTGTGCGGGATGATTTCGAGCTACAACGCGGTGGAAGGCGATGAGCCGCCGGGGTTCTGGACGATGATGCTCATGCGCCGGCTGACGGTGCGCGGTTTCATCGTGACGGACTTTGCGCCGCGTTTCGCCGAATCCGGCCAGGCGATGCTGGGCTGGATGATGGAGGGCAAGCTCAAGACCCGCCAGGATGTCCGCCCGGGGCTGGAGAATGCGGCAACGGCGGTGAAGGACCTTTATTCGGGTGGGAATTTCGGAAAATTGCTGGTGGAAGTGACGCCGCCGTAAGGGCCCCTTCCCTCTCCCCTCGCGGGAGAGGGCGACTCGGGCGCGGCCCGAACGGGGTGAGGGGGTGCTGTTTCTTCCACCCTCACCCCGTTCGGGCCGCGCTGCGCGCGTCTCTCGCCTCTCCCCTCAGCCGTAGGCGACGCCTTCGCGTCAACGGGAAGGGGATGTTACGCCCGCCAAACCTGCTGCCCGTCATCCCCCACGGTCACGGTCCCGGCATCGCCAACCGGTGACCGATCAAGCGCCAACAACTGGTCAAGCGTGGCCGCATCATCGCCCATCACCTTGCCGAATACCCGCATCCCCGCCGGCGTGCGGCCGATGACGCCGCCATAGGCGGCAGCGCCATCGCGGTCATAGACGACACTGAAGGTCTCGATCGTCGCTGGGCCGGCATAGGCCAGATCAAGTGCCGGCACCGGGTCGCGGCGGGTTTCGGCATCATCCTGGACATCCTTGGGCAACATCAGGCTGGCGGGCTCGGCGGCTTCGCTGCCGATGACAAGGGCATGGTGCTTGGTGACATAGCCACCCTGGCCATAAAGCAGCGCGCGCGCGGCGGGGGCGTCGCGCAGCGACCGCACCATCGCACACGTCGATTGCAGCATGTAGCAATTGAGCCCCGCCCCGGCGAAGCTGAGGCCGCCAGTGACGCTGAACACCGCATCGCCACACAGCCCCAGCGTGCGCCGCGCCATTTTGGGGACGGTCGGGAAGCAGGAATATAGCTCGACACGGTCGAAGCCGTCAGGCGCCATCCGCATCGCCTGCGCCAGCACGGCATTCTGCGCCACGGAATGGGTGAACTGGTCGCGCGCCAGATAATCCATCGGCTCGGCCGCCGCGGCACCGCCATGGACATGGATGATGCGGTCCTCGGCAATCCCTGCCGCACGGGCGATGGCAAGGCTGGTCATCAACACGGCGCCGGCCTGGTTGACGGTGTTGTTGGCGACCATGCGCTTGGTATAGGGCCATGCGATCATGCGGTTGTCGGGCGCCGGCGTGATAATCTGTTCTTCCGTAAAGGCCTTGCGGCCCCAGGCGTGCGGGTTGGCGGCGGCGACCTGCGAAATCGCCGCATAG
>JBMOFG010000022.1:0-12325 GCA_049314415.1 Polymorphobacter sp. | reverse complement strand
ACCGTTTTGACGTGGCGCGCAAGAATGCCCGCAGCCATCTCGCCTTTGGCCGCGGTATCCACATGTGCGTCGGCAACATGCTCAGCCGCAAGGAACTGGCGGTGGCGTTTGGTGTCCTGCTGCAAAAGGTCAAAAGCTTCGAACTGGCGCCGGGGGCAGAGATTGTGCACACGCCCAATATGCTGTTGCGCGGTCTGCGCCGGCTCGATGTGGTAGTGGAGCGGGCATGAATTTCGATCTCACCGAAGATCAGGCGCTGTTGAAGGCGGCGGTCGAGCGCTTTGTCAGCGACAGTTATGGTGCCGATCTTGAGGCCCGACGCGCGGCGCGGATTGAGCCCAAGGGCTTTGCCGCGGCGCATTGGTCGCGGCTCGCCGAAACCGGTGTGCTGGCGCTGCCGGTCTCGGCAGCGAATGGCGGGCTGGGCAGCGGCCATGTCGAGCTGATGGCGGCGATGGAAGTTCTCGGTCGCGGGCTGGTGGCGGAACCGGTGCTCGATGCGGCTGTCATCGCGCTCGGGCTGCTCGATGCCACCGCTGATGCGGCGCAGGTCGCGGCGGTGGTCGAACCCGCCATGGCGGGGAATAGCCTTATCCTGCTCGCCCATGCCGAGCGCGAGGCACGCTATAATCTCGCCCATGTTGCGACGACGGTGCGGCCCGCGGGTGATGGCTGGATCATCGATGGCGCCAAGACCGCGGTGATCGCCGGCGGCGGTGCTGACATGTTGATCGTATCGGCGCGGCTGGCGGGCGCAACGCGTGATCGCGATGGCATCGGTTTCTTTCTCGTGCCGGCCACGGCGTCCGGCCTTGATCGCCGTTCCTACCGGCTTGCCGATGGCTCGGTCGCGGCTGAAATCGTCTTGCGCGGGGTCGAGGTCGGCGCCGGGGCGCGGTTGGCCGGCGGGCTGGCGGCGCTGTTGCCGGTCGTGGCGACCGCGCGGCTCGCAGCGGCGGCAGAAATGCTCGGTTGCATGACGCTGCTGTTCGATACGACGCTTGGCTATGTGAAAACCCGCACCCAGTTCGGGCAGACGCTCGGGTCGTTCCAGGTGATCCAGCACCGTATGACCGATGCCTATGTGCTGGTCGAACAGGCGCGGTCGCAGGTCGTGCGCGCCGCGTTGGCCGAGCCCGGGGCCTTTGCCCGGGCGGCCGCCGGGGCAAAGGCCTTTGTCGCCGATGCGGCGCTCACCGTGGCGCACACGGCGGTGCAACTGCATGGCGGCATGGGCATTACCGATGAACTGGTCATCGGCCATGCGCTGAAACGCATCCGCGTGCTGGCGCTGACCTTTGGCGATGGAGCCGCAGCACTCGATGATTACCGGCGGGCGGCATGAGCGCGTTGTGGACTGACGAAGCCAGCCCGCGTCTGATCGGCGGGCGCGATCCCGCCAGCGGGCGCATCGTCTTTCCGTGCGCCGATGGCTTCGACCCGGTGCCGCTCAAGCGCAGTGGCACCATCTGGAGCTGGACGGTGCAGCGTTTCCCGCCCAAATCGCCGCCCTATGCCGGCCCGGCGCCGTTCGAGCCCTTTGCGCTCGGCTATGTTGAGCTTGCCGATGAAGTCATCGTCGAGGCCCGTTTCGACGGGCTGGACTTCGGCAGCCTGAAGGTCGGGCTGCCCGTCAGTTTGCGCATCATCCCCTTCGGCACCGGTGCCACTTTCGCCTTTGGACCCGCCTCATGACAGACGTCTGCATCATCGGCATCGGCATCCATCGCTTCGGGCGCACCGATGGTGCTTCGGGGCTCGACCAGGGGGTTGTCGCGACGCGCGCCGCGCTTGCCGACGCCGGGGTGGCATGGGGTGACATCGAGGCGGCATTCGGCGGTTCGTCGGCGGCGGGCAATGCCGATATCATGGTGTCGCGGCTCGGGCTGACCGGTGTGCCCTTCATCAATGTCGCCAATGGCTGCGCCACCGGCGGTTCGGCAATGGGCTCGGCCGTGGCGGCGATCAAGGCCGGCCAGGCCGATCTGGCGCTGGCGGTCGGTTTCGACAAGCATCCGCGCGGCAGTTTTGATCCCAAGCCCGCCGAATGGGGTCTGCCCGACTGGTATGGCGAAACGGGCCTGATGCTGACGACGCAGTTTTTTGCGCTCAAGCTGCGCCGTTATATGGAATTGTACGGCATCACGCCGACAACGCTGGGCCGTGTCGCCGAAAAGGCGTTTTCGAACGCCGTCCACGCACCACATGCCTGGCGGCGCGAAGAGGTCGATCTCGACACCATTCTCAATTCGCAGATGGTCAATGATCCGCTGACCAAGTTCATGTTCTGCGCCCCGGCCGAAGGCGCGGTGGCGCTGGTGCTCGCCTCGGCGAAAAAGGCCCGCGAACTCGGTGTGAAGGGGATCAAGGTCGCCTCGGTCGCCATCCGCACCCGGCCGCCGGGGTCATTCGAAGTCTTTGCGCCGTCGATCGATATCGAACGCGGCCTGTCGGCGACCAACCTCGCGTCGCGTGCCGCCTTCGCCATGGCCGGCATCGGGCCGGACGATATCGAGGTCGCGCAATTGCAGGATACCGAAAGCGGCGCCGAAATCATGCACATGGCCGAAAATGGTTTCTGCGCCGATGGCGATCAGGAAGCCTGGCTGGCGGCAGGCCGCACGCGGTTGAACGGCGCATTGCCGGTCAACACCGATGGCGGTTGCCTCGCCTGCGGCGAACCGATCGGTGCGTCGGGGTTGCGGCAGGTCTATGAGAATGTGGTGCAATTGCGCGGGGCTGGCGGCGGTCGCCAAGTGGCCGGCCGCGACGGGCAGGGGCCCAAGACCGCCTATTCGCATGTCTATGGTGCGCCCGGCCTTTCCGCCGTGGCGATTTTGGAGCGTTGAGCAATGGGCAGACTCTCGGGCAAGGTGGCACTGATCTCGGGCGGCGCCGAAGGGTTGGGCGGGGCGACCGCGCGCACCTTTGTGCGCGAAGGCGCGCGGGTGATGCTCGGCGATATCCAGGTCGACAAGGCCAGGGCGCTGGCGCGCGAACTGGGTGATGCCGCCGATGCGATCCTGCTCGACGTGACGCTGCCCGAAAGCTGGGACGCGGCGGTCGCGGCAACCCTCAAAAGTTTCGGCAAGCTCAACATCCTCGTCAACAATGCCGGTATTTCGGAACCCGGCGGCGTGTCGAGCGTGTCGAAGGAAAGCTGGGCGCGGACGATGCGCATCAACCTTGATGGCGTTTTCCATGGCACCCAGGCGGCGCTGCCCGCCATGGTTGCGGCCGGCGAAAATGGCAGCATCGTCAACATGTCATCGATGCTGGCGCTGCGCCCCGGCGGCATCTTTGCCGCTTATTGCGCGTCAAAGGCCGGGGTGGCGATGCTGACCAAATGCACCGCGCTCGAATGCGCCGCCAATGGCTGGCCGATCCGGGCGAACAGCGTCCACCCCGGCGCGATCGAGACGCCGATGCTCGAACGCTATCTCGAACTGACGCCCGAACTGACCCGCGAACAGGCCTATGCCGGCTTTGCCCAGAACCATCCGATGGGCCGCTGCGGCAAGCCCGAAGAGATCGCCGCGGCGGTGCTGTTTCTGGCCAGTGACGAGGCGAGTTTTACGACCGGTACCGAACTGACCGTCGATGGCGGCGGTTTCATCAGGGATTGATGGCGATGGTTGCAACCCTTTCCCAAAGCCTCCCCTTCCCGCAAGCGGGAGAGGGGGCATGAGCGGACCCATCCAGGCGCATTTCATCGCCGCCGGCAAATATCATGATATTGATTTTGCCCGGCTGGAGATCCTCAAACTGATGGCGGAGGAACCGCGCATCCGCGCCACGGTGGCAATGGATTACGCCAATACCGACCGGCTCGCCGCATGCGACTTCCTCGTCACCTATACCTGCGATGTCATTCCGGCGCCGGCCGAAGTCGCGGCGCTCGCGGCGTTCCTCGAACGCGGCGGCCGCTGGCTGGCGCTGCACGGCACCAATTCCATCCTGCGCTTTCTCGAATCGGGGCTGGTCGATGCCCCCGATGAAGCCCCCGAGCTGATGGAAATGCTCGGCAGCCAGTTTGTCGCCCACCCACCAATCGGGCCGTTCACCGTCGAGGTCGCGCCCGTCGACGACCCGCTGACCCGCGGCATGGCGAGCTTCGAGATCGTCGATGAACTTTACCTGTCGCGCACCACCGCGCCCATCGAAACGCTGCTTTTCACCCGCTTTACCGGCGAGGCGACCGGCTTTGTCGACAAGGACTGGCAGGATGCCGAAGTGCCCGTCCTCTATCGCCGCAAGCAGGGGCGCGGCGAAATTGTCTATTGCACCCTTGGGCATTGCCGGGGCCATTATGACGTGGCGGTGTTCACACCATTCTGGCCGCATCCCGAACGCTGTGGCTGGAACTACCCCGTTTATATAGACTTGATGCGCCGCAGCCTGGCCTGGGCAGCGGGCACGCTGGAGTAATATCATGGACATCAGCTTCAGCGCCGCCGACCTCGCCTTTCGTGACGAAGTAAGCGCGTTCCTCGCCGCCGAACTGCCGCAGCGGCTGCGCGACGGCATGAACGGCACGCCGTCGGTGTTCGTCGAACCCGAAATCGGCCTGGAATGGCAACGCATTCTGCATGCCAAGGGCTGGCTTGCCTATCAATGGCCGGTCGAACATGGTGGCACCGGCTGGACCCCGGTGCAGCGCTATATCTTCGAAAAGGAATGCGCGCTGGCCGATGCCCCGGCACTGTCGGTGCTCGGGCTGAAACTCGTCGGCCCTGTCATCGCGCACTACGGCACGCCGGAACAGAAATCGCGCTATCTTGAGCGCATCCTGACCGGTGACGATCTGTGGTGCCAGGGCTATTCCGAACCTGGATCGGGCAGCGATCTTGCCAGCCTCAAGACCCGGGCGGTCAGGCAAGGTGACAAATATATCGTCAACGGCACCAAGATCTGGACGACCCATGCGCATTATGCCGACTGGATGTTCTGTCTGGCGCGCACCAATCCCGACGGGAAGCCGCAGGCCGGCATTTCCTTCTTGCTGATCAACATGCGGCAACCCGGCATCACGGTGCGGCCGATCATCGGCATGGCCGGTGACCATGAAGTCAACCAGGTGTTCCTCGATGATGCCGAGGCGCTGGTCGCCGACCGCATCGGCGAGGAAGGCCAGGGCTGGACGATCGCCAAGTTCCTGCTCGAAAACGAACGTGGCGGCAGTTGCGCGGCGCCGCGCCTGCTCGCCGATCTCGATCGGCTGGAAAGGTTCGCCGGGCAGCAGCCGGGTGGCTATAATGGCGCGCTGGCGCATGATGTCGATTTCGGGCGGCGGCTGGCGCGCCTGCGTCTTGACGCCGAAGCACTGGAAATGACCGAATTGCGCATCCTTGGCGAGCTGGCGCAGGGCCGCAAACCGGGGTCGCAGACGTCGCTGACCAAGCTGGTCGCGTCATCGCTGCGTCAATATGTCGATGAACTGGCCGTCGACGCCTTTGGCTATGACGGGCTGCAACTCGCCACCGAACGTCCGCTCTATGGCAATGAAAGCCCCGAGCCGGTCGGTTGCAAGCCGGCGCAGCTTGCCATGCCGACCTATCTCAACAGCCGGGCCTGGACGATTTTCGGCGGTTCCAACGAGGTGCAGAAAAACATCATCGCCAAGACCGTGCTGGGGCTCTGAAGCGGCGGCGCCGACCGCCCTTGTCGCTTTGGAGCGGGCGGCGATTGCTCCGGTCGACAGGGTTTGTAAAAATTACTGTCGTTTCGGTTCCCATAATCGCGCGGCTTTGCTATCGTCGTTCAAGGCGGTTTCGCCAGGGGCAAATATGACCGGTTGGGGGCTTGGGTTAGTGACGACTTCGTGGCATCGGGCCATCGCAGCCGTGTGGCTGGTTGTCGTGGCGGCAGGGGTGATGCTGGCGTCGCCGGCCGCTGCCGCGCCCGGGCATGATGCCGCAACCCACAATGGCGTCGCATCGTGCAGCGGTTCAACCTGCCATGGCCGGCAGGAAGCAACCGGACCGCGCGTCCGCCAGAATGAATTGCTCACCTGGCAAAGCCCGTCGAGCCTTACCGGCAGCCATTCGCGCGCCTGGAGCGTGCTCGGCGAACCTCGCGCCCGCGCTATTGGCGCGCGGCTCGGCATCGCTAATGTCGCGACCAGTGCCGAATGCATCAATTGCCATGGCGATCCGGCGCCGCACCGCGGGCCGCAGTTCCGCCAGGCCGATGGCGTCGGCTGCGAGGCCTGCCACGGTGGCTCGACCAACTGGCTCGCTTCGCATACCGCGGTTGACGCCAGCCATGAACAGAATGTTGCGCGGGGCCTGTGGGCGGTCGACAAGCCGGCTGTCCGCGCCAATGTCTGCCTCGATTGCCATTTCGGCTCGGACAAGCCGGGCCAGTTCGTCACCCACCGCATCATGGCCGCCGGTCATCCGCGCGTGGCGTTCGAGCTTGACCTTTTCACGTCGCTGCAATCGCACCATGACGAAGATGCCGATTATGCCCGGCGCAAATCAGTACCGGGCGGGGTCAAGGTCTGGGCCGTCGGACAGGCGCTCGCGGTCAAGCGTGCGCTGTCGCTTTACCCGATGCGTTCGGCAGGCAGTTTCCCGGAATTCTATTTCTACGATTGCCGGTCGTGCCATCGCAGCTTCTCCGACGATCCGGCCGTCGCGATCACGGCGCGCACCAACCCCGGCCGCCCGATCCAGCCTGGCACGCCGGTGTGGAATGACGAAAGCCTGATCATGCTCAATGCCGCAGCGCGGGTGGCAGCGCCCGAGCTTGGCAGGCAGTTGACGGCGCAATCGCGCGCTTTCCATGCCAGCTTTGCCGGGGATCGTGCTGGCACGATCAAGGCCGCAGCGGCGTTGGCCAAGACCAGCGATGCGCTCGCCGCCGCCTTCGACCGTGCCCGCTTCGATAAAGCGCAGACCTTTGCGATGCTCGATGCCGTGCTGGTCGGCAGTGCCGGCAGCTACACCGATTATCAGGGCGGCGCGCAGGCAGTGATGGCCGCCGACACACTGATCAGCGCGCTGGTCAGCGGCCGCGCCATCGATCGCGGCGCCGCGCTGGCCATGCGTCCTGATCTCGATCGCGCCTATGCCGCGGCGCGTGATGCCAACCGCTGGCAACCGGCCGAGTTCCGCGCCGCGCTGGCCGCCGTGGCTGCCAAGGTGCGGGACCTGAAATGAAGACCCGCCAACAGTGCGGTACTGCGCTGGTTTCCATTCTGGCGCTGACGCTGGCCGCCTGTGGCGGCGGCGGCGGTGTGACCGGCAATGGCCCGGCCAGCCAGGTTAGTGGCGGCGGTATCGGCGGTGTGGCATCGGACAGCGCTGCCCCGGCCAGCGTTTTTGCCAAGCCGGCGGTCGAAGCCCTGACCAGCGCCGAAGTTGAAACCGTCGTTGCCCGCGCCGTAGCCGAAGCTCAGGCACGCGGCCGACCAGCGGTGATTGCTGTCGTCGATCGCGTCGGCAATGTGCTGGCAGTGTTCAGCATGACCGGTGCCCGTGCCACCGCGCGCACCCGCCCGGGTGCCGATGGCAATATCGATGTCCAGGGAGTCACTGTGCCGGCGGCACTGGGCGCCATCGCCAAGGCGATCACGGGCGCCTATCTGTCATCATCGGGCAACGCCTTTTCGACGCGCACCGCCTCGCAGATCGTCCAGCAGCATTTCCCGCCGTCGCGCACGACGGTTGGGCTCGAGTCGGGACCGCTGTTCGGGGTGCAGTTTTCGCAATTGCCCTGTTCCGACCTGTCGGCGCGCTTTGCTGGCGGGGGCGGCAGCGGTGCGCTGATCGGGCCGAAGCGTTCACCGCTCGGGCTTGCTGCCGATCCGGGCGGGCTGCCCCTCTACAAAAATGGTGTTGTTGTCGGCGGCATCGGCATCATGGCCGATGGCGATTATGGCTTTGATCCCGAAATCCTCGATGTCGACCAGGATGACGAGGAGGCGATCGCGCTTGCCGCCAGCATCGGCAATGAAGCACCGGTGGCGATCCGCGCCGAACGCATCAGTGTCGATGGTACGCTGCTGCGTTTTTCCGATGCACAGGCGGGCGATTTGAAATCCAACCCGGCGAGCCCGCGCAGCTTTGCCAGCCTTAACGGCAGCGTCGGCACGCTGACGCCGGTGGCGGGTTTTTATGCCGGCAGCATCATTGCCGGCACGCCCTATGGCAGTGAAGCCAGCGGCATCCGTAACGCCAGTCTTGCCGAATTCAACCATCCCGATGCTTTCATCCTGACCAATGGCAGCGGCGCCAACCGCTACCCGGTGCGCGCCGGTACCGATGCCGCCGAAGTCGGCACGGCGCTGACTGCAGCCGAAACCCGGGCATTGCTCGAAGAAGCCTTCAAGATCATGAGCCGGGCCCGCGCCCAGATCCGCCAGCCACTCGATTCGCGCGCGCAGGTGTCGATTTCAGTGGTCGACACGCGCGGTGTCGCGCTCGGCGTTGTGCGCTCGCCCGATGCGCCGATCTTCGGCATCGATGTATCGCTGCAAAAGGCGCGCACGGCGGCGTTCTTCTCAGGCAAATCGGCGGCCGCTGATCTTGCGGCGGCAACCACCGCATCGGGCGCGCCCGATGCCAATGTCCGCGATTTCGTGGCGCGGTCGAACAATTTCATCGGGCCGGATTTCCTCGCCGGCAAGGTCGCCGTTTCGAACCGCGGCTTCGGCCTGGTCAACCGGCCCTATTTCCCCGATGGCGAAGTCGCACAATCGAACGGGCCTTTCTCCCGGCCGATCGCCAATTTCTCGCCCTTTTCGGTCGGGCTGCAATCGGCGCTGATCGTGCAGAATCTTGTTCAGGTGCTCGGCGGCGGCAACCCAACGCGCTGCACCTTCCTTCCCGACACGCCGGGCGGCGGCAATCGCTTGCAGAACGGCATCCAGATCTTCCCCGGTGCGGTGCCCGTATTCCGCGGCAACCAGCTCGTCGGCGCGATCGGCGTGTCGGGCGACGGTATCGATCAGGATGACATGATCTCGTTCCTTGGTACTGCCAACGCCGGGCGGCGCGTCGGCGGTATCGGCCTGCCACCCGCCGCGATCCGCAGCGACCAGTTGCTGGTCAAAGCAAGCAACGGCGCTTCGGTGCGGTTGCGCTTCGTCGGTTGCCCCTTCGCTCCCTTTGTCGACACGGCCGAACAAAATGTCTGCCAGGCGCTCTAGTCCGCTCCCCCTTGCAGCGTTGCTGCTTGCCAGCGCCGCGCCGGCGCAGGCCGGGCTGTTTTCGAAATATTTCGATTGCTACGGCAAGCTTGACCCTGGCAATCAACGGCTAGAGGCCGAAGAAGAAGGCAATGGCAGCCTCGATCCGGCGCTCGCCGCCATCGAAGGCCGCCGTCGCCCCGGTCTGGGCGACAAGGACTTGCCGCCGAGTATCGAGCAGGTCAACCGCGGCGCCGTGGCACCGCCCAAACAGGGTGATTTCCCGCGCGATTTCGTGCCGATCCCCGATCGCTGGCGGCTTGTCGAAACGCTCGGCCTGACCAAATCACGCTGGCAGGACCCCTATAACCAGAATACGCTCAAGGGCGACCGCCCGCTGTGCGGCACGCATGACAAATTCGTCCAGCTTGCCTTTATCAGTGACACGGTCGTCGAGCAGCGCAGCTTCCCGCAACCGGCCGGCGTGCAGACCACTGAACGGCCCGGCAACAATGACACGTTCGGCCGCCAGCATTCGACGGTCTTCGCCCAGACCTTCATCGTGGGCGCAGCGCTGACCAAGGGCTCGACTGCCTTCAAGCCGCCCGAATATGAACTGCGCACTGCGATCGCTTTCCAGGTCAACCATGTCGATGTTTCGGAACAGCGGATCCTTAACGTCGAGGCATCGCGCAATTCGCTGCGCACCGATGTGTTTGTCGGCGTGCAGGAACTGTTCCTCGATTATCACCTGCGCAACGTGTCGGACCGTTACGATTTCGATTCGCTGCGTATCGGCATCCAGCCTTTTTCAAGCGATTTTCGCGGCTTCCTGTTTCAGGACAATCAACTTGGCATCCGATTCTTCGGCGATCGCGACAACAACCGTCTCCAGTATAATCTGGCCGCCTTCTGGCGACTGGAAAAGGACACCAATTCCGGGCTGAACGACATCGTCCGCGATTTGCGCAAGGACTGGGTGATCGTCGCCAATGTCTATCGCCAGGATTTTCCGGTTCCCGGCCTGACCTCGCAACTCAGCGTCACCTACAACCGCAACCGCGAAGGCAATTCGACCCTGGTCGACACCAATGGCTTTCCGGTGCGCCCGGCGCTGCTCGGGGATCTGCGGCCGCGCGAATATGATGTCGTCTATCTTGGCTATAACGCCGACGGCCGGATCGGGCGCTTGAACCTGACCGCCAGCGCGACCTATGCGCTGGGCACCAGTCGCAACAATTTCTTCACGTCGCGCCCGGCGAAAATCCGCAGCTTCTTCCTTGCCGCCGAACCGTCGTTCGATTTCGACTGGATCCGGGTGCGCGCCTCGGGACTTTATGCCTCGGGCGACGGCAATCCGCATGATGATGTCGAACGCGGCTTCGACGCCATTGTCGAAAATCCGCAATTCGCCGGAGCAGACACCAGCTACTGGATCCGCCAGACCATTCCCTTTGCCGGCGGTGGCCGCGGCGTGGGTCTCAACGGCCGTAACGGCGTGCTCAACAGTCTGCGATCATCGAAAGACCAGGGTCAGTCCAATTTCAACAATCCCGGCACCGCGCTGCTCGGTATCGGTGCCGATTTCGACATTTTGCCCGAATTGCGGGTGTCGGCGAACGTCAACCATCTCTGGTTCGCCAAGACCGCCATCATCGAGGCACTGCGTGTCGAGGGCAGCATCCCCAACAGCATCGGCACCGATATTTCCACCGCCGCCATCTACCGGCCGAAATTCAACCAGAATCTCGTCTTCCGCCTGTCGGGCGCCGTGTTCCAGCCGGCGGCCGGGTTCAAGGACCTGTTCGCCAACAGTCCCCGCAACAGCCGCTATTACAGCGTCTTGTTCAACGCGATCCTGTCATATTGATGATCAACATGCATAATCTTCGCTTTGGATTCATCGCCGCTTTGGTTGCGCTGTTCGCGGCCGTCGCCCCGGCATCGGAAGGCGAACATCCGGTCACGCGCGATTACCGCCTCGTCACGGCGCCCGCCGCGCCGCGTAACCAGTCGCAGGCCGCCGCCGATGCCAAAAGCGCCGGCTGTTTGACCTGCCATACCGCCAGCGACGAATGGACGATGCACGCGCCCAAATCGGTAACGCTGGGCTGTACCGATTGCCATGGCGGCAACACCCGGGTGCTGGCACCCGCCGGGCTGGCCAAGACCGATCCCGCCTATGCCAAGCTGCGCGATGATGCGCATGTGCTGCCGCGCTTCCCCCAGGCCTGGCACTTCCCGTCATCGGCGAACCCCAAGCGCAGCTACACGCTGCTCAACAAGGAAGCGCCGGAATTCGTGCGTTTCGTCAACCCGTCCGATTATCGCGTCGTGCGCGAAAGCTGTGGCGCCTGCCATCTCCCGGTGATCGAAGCCGCCGAACGCTCGATGATGGCAACGGGCGTCATGCTGCTGGGCGGCGCCGCCTATAATAATGGCATCGCACCGTACAAGAATTATGTTTTCGGCGAATCCTACGGCCGTGACGGCAAGGCCAAGCCGATCCTGTCGAACGAGGCGCTTCACGAAGGCGACCATGGTGGTGGGCATGACGGTCCCGCCGCGGGCGAACATGGCGCGCTGAAGGGCGAACACGGCGATGAACAGGGCGGCGGACACGCTGGCGGACACGGCATCCCCAGCGAGCCGACCGCCTTGTTCTCACCCTCGCCGACGGCGTTTGGCGCGCTCAGCGCGGCGCAAAAGGCGCGCGGGATCCTGCCGTTCCTGGTGCCGCTGCCGGCGTGGCAGGTGCTGCAGCCGGGTGACATCTTCCGCGTTTTCGAACGCGGCGGCCGCAACATCAACCCGATCTTCCCCGAAATCGGCCTGCCCAATTCCTTGGGCGCCATCCAGCGGCTCGAAGAACCCGGCCGCCCGGATATCCGCCAGTCGAACCGCGGCCCCGGCACCGGCCTGCGCGTCGCCGTGCCGGTCATCAACATCCACAAGACTCGGTTGAACGACCCGTTCACCTGGTTCATGGGCACCAATGACCAGCCCGGCGATTACCGCACTTCGGGCTGCGCCGCCTGCCATGTCGTCTATGCCAATGACCGTGATCCGGTACACAGCAGCATCTATGCGAGCGCCGGCCGCGACGGCGAAACACAAACCGCCGATCCGACGATCCCGCGCAATGAACCCGGCCACCCGATCAAGCACGAGTTCACCCGTGCCGTGCCGTCC
>JBMOFG010000021.1:0-12340 GCA_049314415.1 Polymorphobacter sp. | reverse complement strand
TCAGGTCCAGAAGCGCGACGGCTTCATCAAGATCGGGCCAAACCCCTTCCCGGCGGCGTTCCTCGCCCGGCCCAACTCGGTCAACGAAACCAATGACGTCGAAGGCTGGAGCGGCATGGCCCAGCTGCGCATCGAGCCGAGCGACGACCTGACCATCGATTATGCTTTCGATTACAGCCGCTTCGACCAGAAGCCCGATTATGCCCAGCTCATCGGAGTCAACCGCAATGGCGACCCGCGCGACATTTTCGATCCCAAAAGCCCGAGCTATGCTTTTGCCGGGGCGTTCTTCCCCCTCAACCTTTACACAAACGCCGATCGCCAGTCATCGGGCAGCATTGACGGCAACCCCTTGTTCGAAAAATCGCGCGTTTATGGCCACTCGCTGACCATTGCTTATGATCTGGGCGGTGCGACGCTGAAATCGATCACCGCCTATCGCAACGTCGAATTCTCCGACAGCCTTGATCTCGACGGCTCGCCGCTCAACGTCGCCTTCACCCAGCGCTTCACCAAATATGACGCCTTCAGCCAGGAATTGCAGCTGGTCGGCAGCGGCTTTGGTGACAAGCTGAACTATGTGCTCGGCGGCTTCTTCTACAAGGAAAAAGCCGAGACGCTCGGACCGCAAAGCTTTTTTGGCGGCGGTACCGCCTTCCAGTCGGACTATGGCTCGCACACCGACGCCTGGGCACTGTCAGCACAGGCCGATTACGCACTCACCGACGCACTGAAGCTGACCGTCGGCGGCCGCTATACCCATGAGAAGAAGGACGTCCGGCGCTTCCTGCGCAGCCTTGGCCCGCCGGCGCCGGTGACCGTCGCCAACATCCCCTATGGCGGCATCCCCGACGCGACATTCAACGATTTCAGCCCGGCCGCCACGCTCAGCTATGCGGTTACCGATGATATCAACGTCTATGGCCGCTATGCGCAGGGCTTCAAATCCGGCGGCTTCAACGGCGAATCCAACGTCTTTGTCGCGCCGACCGCGGCATGTCCGACAGGCGCTTCCGAACTGTGCGATCCCTATCGCCCCGAAAAGGTCGACAGCTTCGAAATCGGTATCAAGACCAGCCTGCTCGATCGCCGGCTGACGCTAAATCTTGCGGCCTTCACCGACAAGCACAAGGACATCCAGCTTTCGATCTTCCAGGCGAGCGGCGCCGCATCATCGACCGTGCGCAACGCGGCCGAGGCCCGCATCCAGGGCCTCGAACTCGAGTTCGTCGCCCGGCCGGTGGATGCGATCACCCTGAACGGCTCTTTCGCGGTGCTCGATGCCAAGTACAATAATTACCTCGATGGCGGTATCAACGTCGCCAACAATCGCGCCTTCCCGCACACACCGAAATTCACCATGGCGCTGGGGGCGGACTGGCGTGTGGCGCAGGGCAATTGGGGCAAGCTCAACCTGATCGCCGATCTCAGCCATGTCGGGTCCTATTTCACCTTCCCCTACGCGCTGACCACGCCAACGGCATCAGACCAGAACGCCTTCAATACGCAATCGCCGGGTCGCACCATCGTCAACCTGCGCGCTGCCCTTACCGATTTTGCCATCGGCGGCGTGAAGACCGAAATCGCAGCCTTCGTCCGCAACCTGACCCAGGAAGACCGGCCGCAGAATTTCATCGATTTCGGCCCCGGCTTTGGCGGGCTGACTGTCGGCTATTTCCCCGATCCCCGCACTTATGGCGTGACGGTCGGGGTGCGTTTCTGATCGATAAACCGGCCATGTCGCACCCACTGCCCCGCTTCATCATTCTGGGCGCCGGCATGTCCGGCATTCTTGCCGCGATCAAGCTGCGCGCCGCCGGCCACACCGCCGTCAGCGTCTATGAAAAGGCCGATCGCATCGGCGGCACTTGGCGCGACAACAGTTACCCTGGGCTAAGCTGCGACGTGCCGGCGCACGCCTATACCTATGAATTCGCCCCCAACCCCGAATGGTCGGGCTATTACGCCCCCGGCCCCGAGGTGCAGGCCTATTTCGAAAAAGTCGTCGCCGATCACGACCTGATGCCGATCATCAATTTCAATGCCGAGATCGTCCGCTGCACCTGGCGCGACACCCCTGGTAACTGGCAGGTCGAAACCCACGACGGCCGCATCGCCGAGGCAGAATTCATTATCGCGGCGACGGGTGTTCTGCATCATCCCAAAATCCCAGACATCGCCGGCCTCGATGATTTTGCCGGCATCAAATTCCATTCGGCACGCTGGGACCATTCGGTGCCACTCGAGGGCAAGAAAATCGGCGTCATCGGCAATGGCTCGACGGGTGTGCAGCTCGTCACCGCGCTGGCCAAACGCGGTATCGAAGTGGTGCATTTCCAGCGATCGCCGCAATGGATCATGCCGGTTGTGCAATTCGCCTACACCGAGACCGAAAAGGCGGTGTTTCGGCAGAGCCGCGAAGCGATTGATGCGATCCGTTACGACCCGGTCTATTTCGGCAATATCCAGCGCTTTACCAAGGGTGTCGTCGATATCGAATCGCCGATGATGAAGGAGATCGAGGGCTATTGCCTGATGAACCTTGAACAGAATGTCCACGACTCCGTGTTGCGGGAAAAACTGCGGCCGAACTATCGCGCCGCCTGCAAGCGGCTGATCTATTCCCCGGACTATTATGAAGCAGCACAGCGGGCCAATCTGCTGACCATCACCTGCGGCATCGACACGGTGCTGCCTGCCGGTATCCGCGACAAGGACGGCGGCGTCCATGATCTCGATCTTATCGCGCTGTGCACGGGATTTCATTCCGACCGGTTCGTGCGGCCGATCAGCGTCGAGGGTCGGCGCGGCGCGACGCTCGAGGCGGCGTGGAAAGAACGCTGCAACGGCTATTACGCCGTCTCGATTCCGGATTTTCCCAATTTCTTCATGCTCAACGGTCCAACCTCACCAGTCGGCAATTTTTCGCTGATCGACATCGCCGAACGGCAATGGACCTATATCGAACAACTGGTCGCCCGCGTCATCGATGGCAATGCCCGCGGCATTGCCGCGACCACCGCTGCTCTGGCCGAATATGAAAGCCGACGGATCACCGCCGCCAAGGCGACGATCTTCGGTTCGGGGTGCACCAGCTGGTATCTCGACGCACATGGCGTGCCGATCACCTGGCCATGGGATTACGACACCTTTGCCAAGGCAATGGAAAAACCGGAATTCGAAGCCTTTGAGGTGATCTGAACCCTATCGGGCCGATGCTGGCGCCGGCGGCGGCGTTAAGCGCAGCTGCGGGCCCTTATAACGCCGCCGGCGGCACCAGCTTGCCCGGATTCATGATGCCAAGCGGGTCGAGCGCTGCCTTGAGCATGCGCATGACATCGAGCGCGGGACCATGTTCGGCAGCCATGCTGCCCAGCTTGTGCAGCCCGACACCATGTTCGCCGCTGATCGTACCACCCAGCCGCAGCGCGCGGCGAGCAATGCTTTCACCCAGCGCTTCGGCGCGCGCGCGCTCAGCGGCATCAGCAGGGTCGAACAACACCAGCATGTGGAAATTGCCATCGCCGACATGGCCGACCACCGGCGCCACCAGCCCGGCTGCATCGGCTTCGGCGCGGGTTTCCAGAATGGCTTCGGCCAACCGGGATATCGGCACACAGGCATCGGTCGAAAATGCTTCGCACCCCGGTTTCAGACTGCGCGCCGCCCAATAGGCATTGTGCCGCGCCGTCCACAGCATCGTGCGGTCTTCCTGCTGCTCGGCCCAGCGCAGATCGCCGCCGCCATGTTGCGCAGCGACATCGGCGACCTGCTGCACCTGCTCTGCCACACTTGCCGGGGCTCCATGGAATTCCAGGAACAAGGTCGGCGCCGCCATCATTCCCGCCAGCCGCGAATAGCGGATGCAGGCGCGCATCATCTCGGCATCGAGCAGTTCGATGCGCGCCAGCGGCACCCCCAGTTGCAGGATCGTGACCACCGCGGCGATGGCGCCGCCGAGTGTTTCGAAAGGGCAGACTGCCGCCGCGATAGTTTCCGGCACGCCGAACACGCGCAACTGAAGTTCGGTAATCACCCCCAGCGTGCCTTCGGAACCGATATAGAGCCGCGTCAGATCATAGCCCGCCGCCGATTTGCGCGCCCGGCCACCGGTCGTGATGACATCGCCGGCGGGGGTAACCACCGTCAGGCCCAAGGTCACATCCCGCATCGTGCCATATCGCACGGCGTTGGTACCGCTCGCTCGTGTCGCGGCCATGCCACCCAATGAGGCATTGGCGCCGGGATCGAGCGGGAAGAACAGGCCCTCACCGCGCAGCCCGGCATTGAGCGCTTCGCGCGTCACCCCGGCTTCAACGCGGCAATCGAGATCGGCGGCATTGATCGCAAGCAGCTTGTCCATGCCCGACAGGTCGAGGCTGATACCGCCCCGGACCGCCTGAATCTGCCCTTCCAGCGAAGTGCCGGTGCCAAAGGGGATAAGCGGCACACGATGGTCACGGCAGACGCGCACCACATCGGCGACATCGGCAGTGGAGCGGGCGAACACCACGGCGGCGGGCGGCATCACGTCGTGCAGCCCCTCGCCGCGGCCATGCGCCGCGCGCACCCCCGCGCCGGTCGCCACGCGATCACCGAAACGCGCCACCAGCGCCGCCACCGCAGCGCTGCTGTCGACAGGATCAGCCTCGATGAACATCATGCCGCCTTATAGGCGCAACGCCAGCCGGCATACAGCCGCAATCGGCGGCAATGGCAGCGCTTATGCCTAACCCGGCTTCACCATTTTGGCGAGTTATGTCGCCGCGCAAAGCGCCGTTGTTGAACAAGTCGCTGCCTTCGTGGCGGCACATGATCAGTAACGGAGCATGACCCATGACGACAATGACAGTAACCGCCACGGCGGAACTGGTGCGTGTATTGCGCATGGCGCGCGGCGGCGAAACCATTTTGCTGGCGCCAGGCCAATATGGCGATCTGGCCCTTTCGGGGGTACGCCCGGCAAGCCAGGTGACGATCCGGTCGGCCGATCCCGACAATGATGCCATGTTCGATTCGGTAAAACTGACCCGCGTTGCCAACCTGGTGTTTGAAGATGTCGATATCCGCCATGTGCTTGGTCCGAAGGAAGCCGACCATGCCGCCGGGGTGATGGTCAACAATTCGAACGACGTCAGTTTTGTCGGGATTGATTTTGCCGGATCGATCAACGGTAGCCCTTTTGACGATGGCAATGGCTTGGTGGTCACCAACAGCAGCCGCGTCACGATCCTCGATTCGACCTTTCGCGAATTCAACAATGCGGCAATGTTCAGTCGGTCCAACGATGTGATCTTTGCCGGGAACTCGATTCGCGATGCGCGGGAAGGTGTCAACATCACCCAGATCGACGGCGGCCTGTTTGAACGCAATTACATAACTGGCATCCGCCCCGACGTCAGCAAGCGCGATCATTCCGATGCGTTTCAGGTACATGCAGGCGGCGCGAACGGGATCAGCCGCGATCTGGCCTTCAATGCCAATGTCATCATGGGTGACGAAAATCAGGGCATCTTCATCCGCAGCGAAAAGGCCCAATCACTGGGCCTCGTTCACAACAATATCGTCATCACCAACAATTATGTCGAAAGCAACTTGCGCAATGCCATATCGGTGGCCGATGTCGACGGTGTCATCGTAAGCGGCAACAGCATCCGTGATGCCGATAGTACCGGCCTGGTGCCGGGGCTCACGATCAGCAACCTGTCCGACGGCGTGATCAGCCGCAATGTCGTTCCGCTGTTCGATGTCAGGGCCCAGCCGGCGTTGGCCAATGTCAATCTGACGATCGCCGACAATATCGATATCTGGGAGAGCACGCAGCGCCGGGGTATCGCCGAAGCCAATCTGTTCGCCGCCCCGGCCGGCACCGGCGATATCGACTTTTCAGCGCTGGGCGTGCGCAGCGGCAGCACAGCCGCAGTGCTCGGCGCAGGCTTTCAGGCCGTCGCCGGAATCGGCAATCTGGCTGGCAGCGCCGGCACACAACTCGCCATGTACCTGCCGCAACTCGAAGGCCAGTTCACCGCCGCCTATCCGTTGTGACGACGTAACGAGATAACGGCCGGGCTCGCTCCCCTCGGAGGCGCCCCACCGTTGCTGCCGCCGCGCGCCCCCCCTCGCGCGGCGGCAGTTCTGCGTTTATAGGTGCCGCGGCGACAGGCGCTGCGGGGATTGCTGGACATGCGCGGATTGCTGATCGCCGGAGTGCTGGGCCTGATGTCGACGATTGCCGCTGCCGCGCCACTGCCGAAATCCGGGATGCCGAAATCCGGCCCAGTGCTCGCCCCGCCCGGCCCGCCGATCGTCATCGCGCATCGCGGCGCCAGCGCCGACCGGCCCGAACACACGCTGGCCAGCTATGCGCTCGCCATCGAACAGGGCGCCGACTTCATTGAGCCCGACCTGGTGGCGACCAAGGATGGCCATCTCGTCGCCCGCCACGAAAACGAGATCTCGGGTACCACCGATGTCGCGGGCCATCCCGAATTCGCCGCCCGCAAAAGGACACAGACCATCGATGGCGAAGCCTTCACCGGCTGGTTCACCGAAGACTTCACCCTTGCCGAATTGCAGACCTTGTTCGCCCGCGAACGCCTGCCGCAACTGCGCCCGGCAAACACCGCGTTCAATGGCCAAGAACGCATCCCGACGCTCGACCAGATCATAGCGCTCGCCAAGGCGGCGACAGCACGCACCGGGCGAACCATCGGCATCTACCCCGAAACCAAGCATCCCAGCCATTTCCGCGCCATCGGCCTGCCGCTCGAACAACCGCTGCTGACCGCGCTCAAGAAAGCCGGATGGACGACGGCGGCGGCACCGGTGTTCATCCAGTCGTTCGAAGTCCAGAATCTGAAAGACCTGCACGGCCAGACCGACGTGCGGCTCATCCAGTTGCTTGGCGACGGCGTGTCGGGCGACGGTATTGCCTATGATACGCTCGTTACACCGGCGGGCCTTGCCGGCGTCGCCGCCTATGCCGCGGGCATCGGCCCGGCGCGTGACCGCATCATACCGCGCACCGCCGCCGGCGTGCTCGGCGCCCCCACATCTCTCGTCTCCGATGCCCATGCCGCCGGGCTGCAAGTCCACCCCTGGACGTTCAGGCCCGAAAATTATTTCCTCGCAGCCCCCTACCGCCGCGGTGCCAATCCGCAGGATCGCGGCGACGCCGCAGCCGAAATTCGCCTCTATCTCGAAACCGGCATCGACGGCATTTTCAGCGACCTGCCGGCCGCCGCCGTCGCCGCCATGGGGCCGGCAACGTAAAGAACCACCAGCGCCCTATGTCGTCTTGGGCCAATCGAGCAGAAAGTTGATATTGGCCGCCGCAATCGGCCGACTGCGGTCATACTGCCAGGCAAGGCTGCTGACATTGACGATGCGGCGGCCCAGCCGCGTCACGGTGGCAGCGGCATGGGTGTCGATGGGCGATCCCTCGCGCATGAAATCGACCGTCACCGTCACCGGGCGGATGCGCGGCAGGCGATCGGCGTCGGGTTGCGCCACGATCACCGCCGCCAGCCCGGCGATTTCGAGCAGCCCGGCCAGCGCGCCGCCATGGATGCGCCCGGGCGCGCCGACAAGGCCGATGGCGAACGGCATGATCAGCCGGACTTCGCTGTCATCCTGGTCGAAGCGCAGATCGAGCGCCCGGGCATAGGGCAGCATATCGAGCCGGCCATGGCGTTCATCGCGCAGCGCGGCGGCAAGGGCGAGGCTGGTCATGCCCCCGCCACGCTGCCCGCGGGTGCGGTAAACATGAACGTCCCGGCCATATTGGCGATCGGATTGGCCGGGTCGCCATCGTGCGCCACGCCGCGGACAAAGGCGATCTGGCGGGTGATGCGATAGCATTCGGCATGGCCGACCACGGTGGCCCTCGCTTCCGGCGCGCGCAGATAATCGACCCGCATGTCGAGCGTGGCGTATGGGATCATCTCGCCGCGCACCACCAGCACAGCAAAGCCGGCGCAATTGTCGAGCAGGGTGAAGATCGCGCCTGAAGCGATGATGCCATAATCAGGATCGGCAAGCTGTTGCGCGGCAAAGGGCATTTCCAGCTCGGCCCAGTCCTTGCCATGGTCGCGATAGCCGATGCCGATCAGCTTGAGGTGCGGCACACTGTCGAGAAAGCGCTGCAGGAATCGCTTCTGCCGCGCGGCGGCGTCATCGGCACGGGCGGTCATGCCGCACTTGAGGCGGCAAGCTCGCCGATGCGCGCGATCATCGAGGCCAGCCCCTGCGTGCGGTTCGACGACAGGTGCTTCGACAGGCCGAGCGCATCGAGCCGGGCGCGAATTTCGCCCGTGTCGATGGCGGTGGCCGGGCGATTGTCGACGAGCAGCAGCACCAGCGCCACCAGCCCCTTTACGATCGCGGCGTCGCTGTCGGCGGCGAAATGCAGCCGGCCATCGGAAAGCCGCGGGTGCAGCCAGACCTGGCTGGCGCAACCGCGCACCCGCGTGGCATCGGTCTTGAAGGCGTCGGGCATCGGTGGCAGCGCGCGTCCGAGGTCGATCAGCAACCGGTAGCGGTCGTCCCAATCGTCGAAGGCGTCGAATTCGGCCTCGACATCATCGAAGGTGGCAATGCTCATGCCGACAGCGTTTGCGCAGGCGCGCGGCAGGGGTCAAGCCATGCGGGCGTCGCAGCAGCCAGAAATCGACCCAGAGATCGGCACCGGCAGCGGTCGGAAGTCAGCGCCCGCAGCGCTTACAGATCGACGCCTGCGGCGATGGCTTCAAGCTTGCGGATCCGCTCCTTCAGATCGGCAAGGTCGATACGCTGGCCGATGCCGGGCAGATCGCGGCCGTCACCGCGGATCAGTTCCAGCTCGCGGACGCGGAGCCGCAGCCAGCCGGCCCAGGCCCAGGCAGCAAAGCCGGCGACAAGCCCAATAGCCGCCAGCGTGGCGCCCGACAGGATCAGCAGCGTTTCGGCGGGTGGCATGATATGTCCTCCCTGATGTCTGAATGGGGAATGCGGGGGGCAGGCCGCAGACGAGCCGCGGTCAGTTCAGTGCCTTGGGCGGCAAATTGTCGATTTCTTCGGCGAGCCTTGTGCCGCGGTCGACGGCAATGCGTTCGAGCACCTGCAAGCGGTCCTTCATACTGCCGACTTCGGCGCGCAGCTGGGCATTTTCCTGCGCGAGCAGCTTGACGCGTTCCATCGTCTCGCCGCCGCCGTGCGGCAGCAGCGGCTTGCCCCAGCTGTTTTCCAGCGGATAGCCGTGACGCATGCGCAGCCACTGGGTCATCACCCAGCCGATGGTAGCGATGAACACGGCGCTGACGCCAACGGGGGCAATCGCTTCGATCAAGGCGGGGTCCGGGGCCATTGCTTGCTTCCTCAATTCATCTTGTCGGGCAGTGTCGGGGTGTCGCGCAGGCTTTCGATCTGCGCCGTCAGGCCTTCATTGCGGTCGGTAACGATGCGGTTGAGCACCGCGACGCGTTCTTCCAGCCGTTCGATCTTGGCGGCATATTGCGCCGCCTGTTCACCGGCGGTGCGCGCCGTGATCTCCAGCTGTTTTTCCTTCATGGCGATCCATTTGGTCATCACGCCGGCGCCGATCGCGACAATCGGGATCGATACGCCCAGCAGCGGGATCAGCAGTGTCCAGCCGAACATAGAATAATCCTTGTCAGCCCGGGCGCTCAGTCGCGCAGTTTCTCGATTTCGGCAGAAAGGCGGTTCGGCGTATCCGTAGCGATGCGTTCCATCACCGCCATGCGTTCCTCGAGCCGGGCAACCTTACTGCGCAGCATGGCATTGTCCTCGGCGAGCTTGCTGTTCGGCGCAACGCGCTTGCCTTTCAACGAAAAGCCGCGCTTGCGAGCTTCCAGTTCCATCCCCATGCGGACGATGCGCCCGACGGTAACGATCGCGATGATCACGATGACAAAAATCAAGCCACTCGACATCTGTCTCTCCCCTGCAGCCAGCGCCTAGCGCAGGCTGTCAATCTCGTTGGCCAGGCTGCGGTTCGACGACGTCACATAGGCCTCGATATCGCGCAGCCGGCGGTCGGATTCGCGGAACGAGGCGTGGACATCGCGCACGGTGCGCTGCGGCGCCACCCGAACGTTCTTCCAGAACTGCCTTTCCTCCAAACTTTCATTGTACAGCATCGACGGCTTGGAATCGGCGATCCAGCCGATGGCGAGATAGACGATCGGCAGAAAGCCAACCCCCATCACCATCGCGGCGACCGCGCCGATCCGGACCCAGGTTGGTTCCCAGCCGAAATAATCGGCAATGCCGGCGCAAACCCCCATGAAGCGCTTGTTGCGCTTGTCGAGGTAGAAGCGGGTGCGGCGAACGCTCATGGCGCGGTTCCCTATTACGAGGAGTTCAGGCGGTCTGGCTGTCGGCGACGAGACCGATGACTAGGTAGATGAGGATGGGCGAACCAAAGCCGATCACGGCGGCGGTCAGAAAGCCGGCACGGAACCAGACGGTATCGATGCCGAAATAATTGGCGAGCCCCGAGCAGACGCCCATGATCTTGCCATTGGTCTTGTCGAGGCGGAACGGGCGGCGGACGGTCAACATAGCAATATCCTTTGCTTGGGCGGTGGTTCAGCGCTGATCCTGGCGGTCGCCGCGCGCGGGAATGCGGCCGGCGGAAAGATCAGGCAGGCGCCCATCCTTCCAATTGGGGTTATCGGCAGCGATGATGCGCTCGATCGTTTCGAGCCGGCCATCAAGCCGCCGCGCCATGTCGTGCAGGTCATCAAGCAGCACTTCATCCTGCTGGGTGATACCGCGGCCGGATTTCCACTTGGTCAGATAATGCAGCACCAGCCAGGGCAGGCCGATGAACAACATGCCAACCACGGCCACCGGGACAAAATTCTCCATCGTCTCAACCTTCCGACTTGGGTGCGAGGCGCGCCTTCATGGCGGCGAGTTCGCGGCTGACATCATCGTCTGCCGCCAGATCGGCAAATTCATCGGCCAGCGTGCGCGGCGGGCCGCCCAGCGACAGCGCATCGGCGCGGCCTTCGGCAAGATCGGCGCGCCGCTCCATGACCTCGAAGCGGGCAAAGGCTTCATCGACGCGCGGACCCTTGGTCATCTCGATCAGCCTGCTGCGGTTGGTCGCCGATTCGATGCGGTTGAGGATGACGTTCTGGCGGCTGCGCGCCTCGCGAAGCTTGCCTTCCAACTTGTGGATATCGGCTTCGTTGAGCGCCAGGCCCTGGTCGAGTGCGGCGATTTCACCCTGCATCTGCTCGGCAAAGCCCTTGGCCTTGGCCTTTTCGACCAAGGCCGCCTTGGCGAGATCCTCGCGGCCCTTCGACAGTGCCAGCTCGGCCTTTTCGGCCCAGCTGTTCTGCGCGGCTTCGGCGCGGATCACGGCGCGGCGCATTTCCTTCTGGTCGGCGATGGTGCGCGCCGCCGACGCACGGACTTCGACGAGCGTTTCCTCCATCTCCATGATGATCATGCGGATCATCTTGTTCGGGTCTTCGGCCCGGTCGAGAAGATCGGTGACATTGGCGGCGATGATATCGCGGGTCCGCGAAAAAATGCCCATGATGGTGTTGCTCCCGTGCTGCAAATGGGGGCCGGAGGGGGAAGCGGAGGGGAGGGGGAAACCCTGCGCCAACGCCCCTCCGGCGATCGCCGGCGGTTTATCCACCGCGGACGATATTCGAATTCGGCATCGAATTCACGCTGTTCATGACATGAGGGCTGGCCGCAACCGCCGGACCCGCCGCCGCGACCAGGAAAGTCGCGCTGGTCATGACAGCAGCAGCAGCGGCAACAAGGCTGCGGAGCAAGTCTTTGCTGCGGAAAAAATCAGGCATCATGATTGTCCTTCGTGCATCTGGTTCGTGGCCGGCGTGCGTGCCAAGCCGCTCATGCCACAAGCAATGCAAAGGCCGTGCCAAGTCCGAGAAATAAAGTAAACCACTGATTTTATTGAGTATAAATCGTACGGCGGATTTATTATTTCGGAAAACTTGCTGACTATTGGTCAAATATACTAACTTTTTGGCCATGATGAAATCTGCACCCTTGATCGGCTCCGCCTCGATCTTTCTCGATGCGATCGAACGCGCCTCGGCGGCGGCAGCGCTCAACCGCCCAGTGCTGGTGATCGGCGAACGCGGCACCGGCAAGGAACTGATCGCCGAGCGGCTGCACCGGCTTAGTCCGCGCTGGGGTGGACCGCTCGTCTCGCTCAATTGCGCGGCGCTGCCCGAAAACCTCATCGATGCCGAACTTTTTGGCTATGAAGCCGGCGCCTTCACCGGTGCGGCGCGGGCCCGCGCCGGCCGATTCGAAGATGCCGATGGCGGCACCTTGTTCCTCGATGAAATCG
>JBMOFG010000020.1:0-12496 GCA_049314415.1 Polymorphobacter sp. | reverse complement strand
ATGCCTTCCTTGCCGGCGCCCGACACCGATTGGTAGGTCGACACGACGACGCGGCGGATGCCGGCGGCATCGTGGAGGGGCTTCAAGGCCACCACCATCTGCGCCGTCGAACAATTGGGGTTGGCGATGATGTTGCGCTTTTTGTAGCGGTCGATGGCTTCGGGATTCACTTCGGGTACGATCAGCGGGACATCGGGTTCCATGCGGAACAGGCTGGAGTTGTCGATGACGGTGCAGCCGGCGGCGGCGGCCTTGGGGGCATAGATTTTTGCGGGACCCGAGCCAGCGGCGAACAGCGCGATATCCCAGCCCGAAAAATCGAAATGCTCGATATTATGGACCTTCAACTCGCGGCCGGTGTCACCGAAATCGATGATGTCGCCAGTCGAGCGCGGGCTGGCCACCGCGGCGATATCGGCCAGCGGGAATTCACGTTCCGCCAGGATGTTGAGCATTTCGCGCCCGACATTGCCGGTCGCGCCGACGACGACGACTTTGTAACCCATGATAATCTCCTGATCGGGCGCTGGCTGGTGCCGCCCCGAAAGCCTGGCGCGCTTACGCCCCTGGCGCCGCGCTTTCAAGCTTCAGCCGCTTCGCCATGATCGCAGTGACCGCCAGATCGGCGGTGACATTGCCCAAGGTGCGGAAGATGTCGGGTACCAGTTCGACCGCCAGCAACAGCGGCAACACTTCAACCGGGATGCCCATCGCATTGGCGATCGGCACACAGGCAGCCAGAAAAGTGATCGATCCGGGCAGGCCGCCGGTCGATACCGCGGCCGCCAGCGAAGCGAGCAGCCCGCCGGCGAGCGCCAGCAGCCCCGGCGAAATGCCGTAGAGATGCCCGCAATAGAGCACGACGGCGATGTTGGCGGCGGGGCTGGTGATGCGGAAGATCGACACGGCGAGCGGCAGCACGACGCGGCTGACATTTTCGGGCAGGCCGAGCCGTTCGGCGCCAACGAAAATGGCGGGCAACGAGCCGATCGAGGACTGCGTCGATATCGCCACCGCCTGCGCCGGCAGCACGGCGCGGGCAAAGCGGCCAATACCGATGCCGCCCAACAGCAACGCCAGCGGATAGACGAGCAGGATCAGCCCGACCTGCACGATCACCAGCACAGCAATGTAGTGCGCCAGCAGCCCGAAGGCGCCGAGCCCGGCCTTCAACCCGACCGTCAACGCCAGTGCAAAGACACCGATCGGCGCGACGGCGAAGATCCAGCCGACCAGCACCAGCATCGCATCCTTGACCGCTTCGAACAGCGCCGTCAGCCGGTCACGGCGTGTCGCATCGAGCCGGCTGGCAGCGAGCGCAAAGGCCGAGATGAAGGTGACGACGGGCAGCATGTCGCCTTTGCCGAGCGCTTCGAAAACATTGGCGGGGACAAGGCTGAGAAGCCATTTGCCCGGATCGATGACCGCTTCGGGCACGGCCGCGGCGCCCGCCGATTTGGCGACGATCGCCGCTGCCGCCGCCGCCGGGGCGGGCCAGACCCTGAGCAGTTCGGGGACGAACAGGATCGACCAGAGCGCACTGAAGACCAGCAGACCCAGAAACGCCAGCAGCGCCCGGCCCGCCACCCTGCCCCCGCCGGCGGTGCCGACAGATTCGGTTATGCCGGTAAACAAAAGCCCGGCAATCAGCGGGATGATGGTCATCTGCAATGCCTGCAGCCACAGATTGCCGACGGGTTCGGCAATCGCCAGCGCCGCGCCACTGCCGCCGAGCGTCGGCAGCACGGCGCCCGCCGCCAGACCGGCAAGCAGCGCGAGGAAGATGCGGGTCGTCAGGTTCATCGTGGCGCGAGTCCGGCCGGCGCGACCGTCCCCATCGAGATATAGAATTTGGCGAGATCATCGACACCGATGCCCGAAACACGGCGCACCCGGTCGGCCGCGACAAACACCAGCGCGCCGCCCACCGGCACAGGCGCGGTCGGCAGCAGCACAAGGTGGCGCGGGCCATCGCCCATATCGAATATCTGCGGCGCCGCGAGCAGCGCCAGTATCTCGGTGTCGTCGCCGAAGCGGACCGATACCGGCGCCATGCCCTGCAATTCGCCGCCTGGCGCACCGCCCATCATGCGGACCATCTGTGCCAGCGGCCGATAAAAGCTGCCAAGCACGGGTATCCGTCCCATCAGGCTGTCGAGCCCGCCTTCGAGGCGTGTCCGCGCCTGGGTCTGCACCAACAGCCCCAGCGCCCAGACGAACAGCGCCGCGAGCCCCAGCCCGGTGACAAAGGCAAGTTCCGGTGTGCTGGTCAGTAACATGCCGCCTCGCGCCAGCGCCCCACCGATCAGCGTGCCGGGGCCCAGCGCCGCGACGACATAGCCCGACAGCCATTGCAGGATGACGATCGTCAGCAGCACCGGCGCCAGGAACACCAGCCCGGTAACAAAAGGCCCGGCGACGCGCTTGAGCATCAGACGAGATGGGCCAGGATCGCGTCGCCCATTTGTGCGGTGGTCAGGTTGCCGCCGAGGTCCGCGGTGCGCGCCCCGCCGGTCAGCGCCTTGTCGACCGCGGCTTCGACGCGCAACGCGAGGTCGGGGCGGCCGAGGCTGTGGCGCAGCGCCATGGCGAGGCTGAGCACCGAAGCGCAGGGGTTGGCGACGCCGCGCCCGGCGATATCGGGGGCCGAGCCATGGATGGGTTCGTAAAGCCCCGGCATCCCGGCATCGCCGATGGCGGCTGACGGCAGCATGCCGAGCGACCCGGTCAGCATGGCGGCTTCGTCCGACAGCATGTCGCCGAACAGATTGTCGGTGAGGATGACATCGAACTGCTTTGGGTTCTTGACCAATTGCATCGCCATATTGTCGGCGAGCATATGGCTGAGCTTGATATCGGGATATTCGGTATCGCGCAGCGCCTGGACATCTTCGCGCCACATCAGGCCGGCTTCCATGACGTTGCCCTTTTCGGCCGACACGACCTCCAACTTGCGGCCGCGTGCCAGCTCGAAGGCGACTCGGGCCACGCGTTCGATTTCCGATGTTGTGTAAACATGCGTGTTGACGCCGCGGCGCTGGCCATCGGGCAAGGTTTCAACGCCGCGCGGCTCGCCGAAGTAAACACCGCCGGTCAGTTCGCGTACGAACAAAATGTCGAGGCCGTCGACATGGACGCGCTTCAACGTCGACGCATCGGCGAGCGCCGAAAAACAGATCGCCGGACGCAGATTGGCATAGACGTTCATCCCGGCGCGCAAGCCAAGCAGCCCGGCTTCGGGCCGCTTGTCATAGGATTGCCCGGCCCATTGCGGACCGCCGACGGCGCCCATCAGTACGGCATCGGCGGCCTTGGCGGCGGCCAGTGTTTCGTCGGTCAACGGCACGCCATCGGCGTCTATCGCGGCGCCGCCGAAGCGCGCTTCGCTGATGGCGAGATCGAGGCCCTGCGAAATCAGCCGGCCGGCGACACGCCGCGACACGGCGGTGACTTCGGGGCCGATGCCATCACCGGGGAGGAGCAGAAGAGTTTTGGTCAAGGTCGGGGCTTTCTGTGAGAAATCGAGTCAGGCGGCGCGCGCGGCGGCGCCGGCGATCCACGGGCGCTCGGCGGCGAGCCGGGCTTCGTGGGTGGCGATATCGCCGTCCATCGCCACGGTCAGCCCGATTTCGTCGAGGCCGTTCAGCAGGCAGTGCTTGCGGAACGGGTCGATCTCGAAGCTGAACCGGTCCTGGAAGGGGGTCGTCACGACCTGGTTTTCAAGGTCGATGGTGATCGGATCGGTCGCGGCGACTGCCATCAGCCGGTCGATGGCATCCTGCGGCAGCACGACGAGCAACAGGCCGTTCTTGAACGAATTACCCGAAAAAATGTCGGCGAACGACGGCGCGATAATGGCGCGCAGCCCCATGTCGGCGAGCGCCCAGGGGGCATGCTCGCGGCTCGATCCGCAGCCGAAATTGTCCCCAGCGATGAGGATCGGCGCGCCCTTGTTACGGTCATTGTCGAAGATATTGTCGGGGTCTTCGCGCAGCGCCGAAAACGCCGCCTTGCCCAGCCCGGAACGGGTGATGGTCTTCAGGAAACGCGAGGCGACGATGACATCGGTATCGATATTTTCGGCACCAAAGGGGATGGCGGTGCCGGTAAGGGTCTTGAAGGCCTGCATGGGGGTTCCGAAACTGGAGGGGAGGCGAACGACGGGCTTATGCCATGCCCGGCTTCCACGTAAAACCATCGCCGGCGCGTACGACATGACCGGTGCCCGGATAGGGAAAATGCGGTGAAAATACGAGCTCGCCGCTGTCGGCGAGTTGACCGAGCACGGTAAGTCGGCGCTCGGCACCCAGCTTGCGGTCACGATCATAACCCATCGCCCAATCGGGTTTGGCGAGCGAGATAATGTAGCTGTGCGCCATGTCGCCGATCGCCAAAAGACGCTTGCCCCTCGATTCGACGCGATAGCCGCTGTGGCCCGGCGTATGGCCATTGAGATCGACCGAGGTGATGCCGGGCAGCACTGCGGCGCCGGGTTCGAAGGGTTTCACCTGCGCCGAGATGGCGGCGACGAGCCTGGCGTTGGCCGGGGCTTCCTTGATGCTCGCCCATTCGGCGGCGGCCATGCGGACGCTCGCCTTGGCGAACACTGGCTTGCCATCGGCAGTCATCAACCCGCCGACATGATCACCATGGCCATGGCTGATCAGCACGTCGGTGACCTGGTCGGGCGATACTTTTGCCGCGGCGAGGCTGGCGAGCAATATGCCGCGCGGGCTGCCATAGCCGGTATCGACGAGGACAACATGGCCCGGTGTGCGCACCAGCAGCGCGCTGACGCTCAGGCTGACCTGCCCGGTCGGCACCCCAGCGGCCGCAAGCACCTTGTCGACGGCCTCGCTGCCAACATCGATACCGAACACCTTGGCATCATTGGGGGCATTGGCGGCGGCATCGCGCAGTGCGACGAGCTTGAGGCTGCCCAGCGTGAACGGCGTCGCGGCTGGGGTGACGGTGATCGGGCCGATTTGCGCAACCGCCGCAACGGCAAGCACAGCGGTGGCAGCAGCGGCGAGCAGCGTGAACGGGCGCATCAGAACTTCTCCGAGAGGGCGGGTTCGTTATTCCGCCCTCGCGCAAGCAACGCAACCCCTGCTAGATATGTTGCGAGGCGGCACCGGCCCGCCCGCCCGCCCGGCCACCCTGTTCCAGTGCACGCTGTTGTACGCTGTGGGTGGCCGGGCAGGGAGCGGGCCGGTGCCGCCGCTGCAACGGAAGTTCCTATGGCAAAGCAACATCTCTACCTCGTCGACGGCTCGGGTTATATTTTTCGGGCCTATCACCGGCTGCCGCCGCTGACCGACCCCGAAGGCACGCCGGTCGGCGCCGTCTATGGCTTCACCGCGATGTTGTGGAAGCTGATCACCGAGCTTGCCAATGCCGAGGCGCCGACCCACCTGGCTGTCGTCCTCGATGCCGGGTCGCACACCTTCCGCAACGACATGTACGAACATTACAAGGCGCACCGGCCGCCGGCGCCCGAAGATCTCATCCCGCAATTCCCGTTGATCCGTGATGCCGTGCGCGCCTTTAGCGTGCCGTGCTTCGAGGAAAAGGGGTATGAGGCCGATGACATCATCGCGTCCTATGCGCTTGCCGCGCTGCGCGCCGATTTCAACGTCACCATCGTTTCGTCCGACAAGGACCTGATGCAGCTCGTCCAGCCCGGGCTCGACCTCCTCGACACGATGAAGAACCAACGTATCGATCGCGCCGAAGTCATCGAAAAATTTGGCGTGCCCCCCGAAAAGGTCGGTGATGTGCTGGCCTTGATGGGCGACACGGCGGACAATATCCCCGGCGTGCGCGGCGTGGGGCCGAAGACTGCGGCCGAACTGATCATACAATATGGCGATGTCGAAGGCGTCATCGCCAATATCGACGCGATCAAGAAACCCAAGCTGAAGGAAACGCTGGCGGCCTCGATCGATGACGCGCGGTTGAGCCGTGAACTGGTGCGGTTGAAGGACGATATTCCGCTTGCTGAGCCATTGGACGCGCTGACCTTGCGCCATCCGCCGCACGAACCGCTGGCGAAATTCCTCACCAAGCACGGCTTTCGTGCGCTGCTGACCAAGTTGAACCGCGAGGCCGAAGCCGCCGGGACTGCCGCGCCCGCCCCGGTGCCGGTCGCCGATGCCGTGCCCTTCGTCCACGCCGATTATGAAACGGTGACGACGGCGGGTCGGCTCGATTGGTGGGTGGCGGAGGCGACAAGGCTGGGCGCGGTGGCGGTCGATACCGAGACCGACAGTCTCGATCAGGTGCGCGCCCGGCTGGTGGGCATCAGCCTTGCGACTGCCCCGGGCAAGGCCTGCTATATCCCGTTGGCGCACCAGTCGGGCGAAGGCCTGCTGGCCGAAAAGGTCGATCAGCTCGACATTCCGACCGTCATCGCGCGGCTCAACCCGCTTTTTGCCGACGCGGGTGTGCTCAAGATCGGCCAGAATATCAAATATGATCTGATTGTGCTGCGCCAGCATGGCGTGCCGGTGCTCAGCCCTTTCGATGACACGATGCTGCTCAGTTACGCGCTCGATGCCGGGCGCGGCCATCATGGTATGGACGAGCTGTCCACCCGCCACCTCGGCCATACCCCGATCGCTTTCAAGGATGTCACGGGAGGGGCGAAAGGCAAATGGGATTTCGCCCAAGTGCCGCTCGACAAGGCGACCGCCTATGCCGCCGAAGACGCCGATGTCACACTGCGGCTGCATGGCTTTTTGCGCAACCGGCTGTGGCGCGAGCAGGTCACCGGTATCTACGAACAGGTCGATCGCCCGGTGCTGCCGGTCATCGCCGACATGGAACTCGCCGGCATCCGCGTCGACCGCAGCGCGCTTGCCGGCCTGTCGGCGGCCTATGAGGTGGAGATTGCCCGGCTGGAGGGCGAAATCCATGCGCTGGCCGGCGGGCCGTTCAGCATCGGCAGCCCCAAGCAATTGGGTGAAATACTCTTTGAACGCCTCGGCCTCAAATCGGGCAAGAAAAGCAGCAAGACCGGCGCTTGGACCACCGATGTTACCGAACTCGAACGCCTGGCGGGGGAGGGGGCGGAGATCGCCACGAAAGTGCTCGACTGGCGCCAGCATTCGAAGCTGAAATCGACCTATACCGACGCGCTGCAAGCGCAGATCAACCCCGCCACCGATCGCGTGCATACCAATTACGCGCTGGCCTCGACCTCGACCGGGCGGCTTTCGTCGAACGACCCGAACCTGCAGAATATCCCGATCCGCACCGAGCTCGGCCGCCGCATCCGGCACGCCTTCGTCGCAGCACCGGGCCATGTCATCATGGCGGCTGATTACAACCAGATCGAGCTGCGGCTGGTCGCGCATATCGCCGATGTGCCCGAGCTCAAGGCGGTCTATGCGGAGGGCGGCGATGTCCATGCGCTCACTGCGCGCGAAGTGTTTGGCGAGATAAACCGCGACACCCGCGCCCGGGCGAAAACCATCAACTTTTCGATCATCTATGGCATCAGCGCCTTTGGACTGGCGCAGCGCCTCGGCATCGATCGCGGCGAAGCGGCGCGCTATATCGAGCTCTATTTCAGCCGCTTCCCCGGCATCCGCAATTACATGGCTGAAACCATCGCCGCGGCGAAAGAACATGGCTTTGTCACCACCCTGTTCGGCCGCAAGGCGCATTTCCCGCTGATCAACTCGAAAAACCAGGGCGAGCGGCAGTTTTCCGAACGCGCCGCGGTCAATGCCCGAGTGCAGGGGACGGCGGCCGACATCATCAAGCGTGCCATGGTGCAGATGCCCGGCGCGCTGGCCACTGCCGGGCTGGGTGGCACGCGCATGCTGCTGCAGGTGCACGATGAACTCGTTTTCGAAGTCCCCGAAAGCGATGTCGATGCTGTCACCCCGGTGATCCGCGAAACCATGGCCAATGCCCACCGGCCGCTGGTCGATCTTTCAGTGCCGCTGGGTGTGGAGATCGGTTCGGGCGTCAGCTGGGGCGACGCGCACTGAGCCTCAGCAGCTAAACGCCGGCGCTGCTCCCGAGAGTTCGGCCCGTACCGCACCAAGATCGCGATTGAACGCCGGGTCGGCCCTCAACTGTGCGTACACCGCGTCGGCCAGCTTGCGGCCGGCGGTGACATCGCTCTGCCAATGCGTCCGGCAGACGAGGCGGTTGTCACCGAAATCCTCGCCCCATTCACGCACCGCCACAGCGTTGCCGGGCACCGCGGCGGCGAAAACCGTGCCGAACAGCGCGCCGATCGCGGCATGGCCGCTGGGGTAGCTGTAATTCGGCCTCGGGGGCGTCTTGGGCATCATCTTCGTCGCCGTGCGCGGGTCGCAGGTGCGCGCGTCTTCGGCGCCGACAAAGGGCCGGTCGCGGGCAAAATGCGATTTGGCGGCGTTGACCGGCCGGTCGATATCAGCCCGGATGCGTTTGATGAAGGCCATGGTCAGCGGCGTTGTCGCCAGTGAAATCTGGTGACCGACGGCGCAACTCAATTGCTGCATGACCTTTTTCGAGCTCGGTGCCAGCTGGGTCGATGCATAATTATAGCGCGGCGAACCGATTTCGGCCGCGGTTTTGGCAAAGGCGGCGCGGTCGGCTGCAGCCTGCGACGAACCGGGTGCCGGCGGTGGGCCGATCACGGTGCGATAATCGAGCGGCGCGACATAGCCTTTGGCAGGAAGTTCCTTGGCGCCGGCCGGCAATGCCAGTGTGGTGGTCAGCGCCAGTACGGCGCGGGTCAGCCCTTGCATTCGGCCACCGGTGCCTTGGCGATTTCATCGGCGGCGCGGACGAGATCGGCCTGAAATTCGGGTTCGGCCAGCAACCGGCCATAGACCGAAGTCGCAAGGATGCGGCCATAGGCGACATCACTCAGCCAATGGACCCGGCAGGCGATGCGCAAATCGCCAGTATGCTGGCCGAAAGCGCGAATTTGTTCCGCCCGCGCCGGGTTGGCATCGGCGAGCATAAGCCCCCAGAGCCAGCCGATGCCCGAATGCCCTGATGGATAGGCAAAGCCCAGCCCAGCGCCGATGCCGTCCTTGCTGATCGGGTCGCATGCCGGACCCTTGTCGGTGGTGAAGGGACGCGGGCGCTTGTAGAAATTCTTGGCGGTGCTCATCGGCCCGGTCATGTCGCCTCCCGCCCGCGCGATCATCGCCATGGTGATTGGCGTCGTCTGCGGCGAAATCATCTTGCCGACAGCGCATGACAGCTTGGCGAAATAGGCGGGGCTGGTCGGGTTGAGCTCGGACACCGCTTCCTGCCAGGCGGTGCCACCGACATCCTTGGCGGTCGCGGCATAAACGCTGCGGTCGGCCATGTCCTGCGCGCTGCCCGGTGCCGGTGGCGGCGGCAACAGCTTCAGTATTTCTACTGGCGGCTTGCCGGTAAGATAGCCCGGCCCCGCCTTGCGCGGTGCGGCGGCCATTGCCGACGTCGGGGGGGCGGTTACGACAGGAGCCGCCGCCGGCGCCTGTGCTGTCGCCACCGTCGTCAGACCGGCCGTTAACAACCCGATGAAAATCGCCCGCATTTACGCATTCCCCCGTGGCAAACTGTCCCGTCTCCGGTCGTCATTCTTGGGGAACACCCTTGGCAAGTCCAGCCAAATGGCCATGCGTCAGCGCAAATTCGCGCCTGACAGGCAACAGATTGGTCGTTTGGCCCCTTGATGTTTGCCACAGAGAGGGTGACATTCACGATTGTAACCTGCCGGTGACGACAGGACAGACTATCAGCCCCGCGTCCGGCCTGTCCCAGGGCCTGGCGCCCCCAGCGGAGACAGGCATGCCCTCTTTTACCCGCGAGCTTGAAAAGACCCTGCACAATGCGCTCGCCGAGGCGGCTCGGCGCACGCATGAATATGCCACGCTGGAACATTTGTTGTTCGCCCTGACCAGTGACAGCCACGCCATCGCCGTGTTCAAGGCATGCAGCGTCGATCTCGACGAACTCCAAAGCCAGCTGATGCGCTATCTCGACACCGAATTGTCGGCGTTGAAGGCCGATGCCAGCGTTGATCCGTCACCGACCGCCGGCTTCCAGCGCGTGGTCCAGCGCGCCATCCTCCACGTCCAGTCGTCGGGCCGCGAGGAAGTGACCGGCGCCAATGTGCTCGTCGCCCTGTTTTCCGAGCGCGAAAGCCACGCTGTCTTCTTCCTGCAGCAGCAGGACATGACCCGCCTCGACGCGGTCAGCTTCATCAGCCACGGCATTGCCAAATCGGGCCAGAGCGAGACCCGCGCGGTCAAAGGCACCGGCAGCAGCGACAAGGATGAAGGCGAAGCCGCCAAGGGCACCGACAAAGCCGAAAAGGGTGAAAAGCCCAAGAATGGCGAATCTGCACTCAAGCAGTTCACCGTCAATCTCAATGAGAAGGCCGGCACAGGCAAGATCGATCCTCTCATCGGCCGGCATGCCGAAGTCGACCGCACCATCCAGATCCTGTGCCGCCGTTCGAAGAACAACCCGCTCTATGTTGGTGATCCCGGCGTCGGCAAGACGGCAATTGCCGAAGGCCTGGCGCGCAAGATCGTCGAAGGCAGCGTCCCCGACGTTCTGCTGCCGGCAGTTATCTATTCGCTCGACATGGGCGCCCTCCTCGCGGGCACCCGCTACCGCGGCGATTTCGAGGAGCGGCTTAAGAATGTCGTCAACGAACTCGAAAAACTGCCGCATGCTGTGCTGTTCATCGATGAGATCCACACCGTCATCGGCGCCGGCGCGACCAGCGGCGGCGCGATGGATGCGTCGAACCTGTTGAAGCCGGCGCTGTCATCGGGTGCCATCCGCTGCATCGGTTCGACGACCTATAAGGAATTTCGCAATCACTTCGAAAAGGATCGCGCGCTGCTGCGCCGCTTCCAGAAGATCGATGTCAACGAGCCGTCGATCGAGGACAGCGTCAAGATCCTGATGGGCCTGCGCCCGTCTTACGAGGAGCATCACAAGCTGAAGTACACGCCCGAAGCCATCAAGGCCGCGGTCGAGCTGTCGGCGCGTTACATCAACGACCGCAAACTGCCTGACAAGGCGATCGACGTGATCGATGAAAGCGGCGCGTCGCAGATGCTGCTGCCGCCGGGCAAGCGCAAGAAGGTCATCGGCGTCAAGGAAGTCGAAGCCGTCATCGCCACCATGGCGCGGATTCCGCCCAAGAGCGTCAGCACCGACGACAAGAAGGCACTGGCGACCCTTGATGCCGATCTCAAACGCGTCGTCTTCGGCCAGGACAAGGCGATCGAGCGCGTCGCTTCGGCGATCAAGCTCAGCCGTGCCGGTCTGCGCGAACCCAATAAGCCGATCGGCAGCTACTTGTTCAGCGGCCCCACCGGCGTCGGCAAGACCGAAGTCGCCAAACAGTTGGCATCGATCCTCGGCATCCCGCTGACGCGTTTCGACATGTCGGAGTATATGGAACGCCACAGCGTTTCGCGGCTGATCGGCGCGCCGCCGGGCTATGTTGGCTTCGATCAGGGCGGCCTGCTCACCGATGCCGTCGACCAGCAGCCGCATTCGGTATTGCTGCTCGACGAAATCGAAAAAGCCCACCCCGATTTGTTCAACATTCTGTTGCAGGTCATGGATAACGGCAAGCTGACCGACCATCACGGCAAGACGGTCGATTTCCGCAACACCATCCTGATCATGACGACCAACGCCGGCGCCGCCGACATGGCGCGCGAAGGCATCGGCTTCGGTTCGACCCAGCGGGTCGGCGAGGACGAGGAAGCCATCAAGCGGATGTTCACGCCGGAATTCCGCAACCGGTTGGATGCCGTGGTGGCGTTCGACTATCTGCCGCCCGAAATCGTCGCGCGGGTCATCGACAAGTTCATTCTCGAACTCGAACTGCAACTCGCCGAACGCGAAGTCCATATCGCGCTCACCGATGACGCCAAGGCGTGGCTCACTGAGCGCGGCTATGACAAGCTGTATGGTGCCCGCCCGATGGGCCGGCTGATCCAGGAAAAGATCAAGCAGCCGCTCGCCGAGGAACTGCTGTTCGGCAAGCTCGTCCATGGCGGCGAAGTGCGGGTCCACCTCAAGGACAACGACCTCGCCTTCGAAATCGTCCCCGCCGCCAAGAAGCCGCCGCGGCCGAAAAAGCCCAAGGCGACCAAGGCACTGCCGCCACCGACGGTGGACGCGTAATCTTCTGAATCCCCCCGCCCCCGCGCGGGGGAGGGGGGATTCGGGGCAGCCGAGCCCGGAGAAGGGGGCGAGCGGTTATGCCGTCGGCGTGCGGGGGCTGAGCCCCTGCACGTCTTTGTTCATTCGCCCGCCAGCGCCAGCGCAGCGTCTTCGTCCGCTGCCGTCAGCACGCGCTTCGCAACTGTGAAATCATGCCCCGCCCTTGCCATCGCGGCGAGCTCGCGAGATCGGCGGGCGGGGTCGGCTACCGTGCCTTCGCGCGCGAACGGCCCGAAGCGGCGGCGGCGGGCGAAGGCGATCGCGGGCGCATAGGGGTCGGCAGGGGCATCGTCGTCGGGGG